>CAJLFL010000032.1 GCA_905205855.1 uncultured Eubacteriales bacterium
TTAATGATTATTACGAGTTGAAAGACGGAGCACAGGAGTATTCCGAAACGGTACTTTATACAAAGCTTAAAACAGCTATGGCTGCATGCGTAAGCAGTGTAATGTCAGAGTATCTTAAAGAATCAGAGATAAAAAATGTTGAAGGAATCAAATCGGGATTACGCAGAGTTGAAGCTGTTGCTTCCGTAAACACAGCGGCAAGAGGTTCGGTTATAAGTGAAATCGACAGCTATCGAGATGTGTTTGAAATAAATACGTTAGGACTGACCAAAAGGGTGTCTGAAACTATAGCCGAAAACATATGTGTAACAAATCAAAATAAAGCTTATCCCACAGTTGCGGCGGTTGTATCGGCTTATAACTCCGCATACAAAGCGGCAACGCAGCAGACCTCCGGAGGAAATTCAGGAACTGGCGGAGGCGGTGGCGGCGCAGGCGGCGGAATAAGCAGCGGCGGAAATTCAAATTCCGGAATAAACGGAGATTTCAAGATTGAACCTGTAAAGGAAGAAAATACAGGGCCTGAGGATTTGTTTACCGATCTTGCTTCGAGCGATTGGGCAAGAGAATACATAAACCGTTTGGCGCAATCCGGAATAATAAACGGAAAAGGAAACGGAAAATTTGAGCCGGAGTCATATGTAACGCGTGAAGAATTTGCTAAAATGATTTCCGGTGCATTAAAGCTTGATGCAGCCGAGGAGCCGATAAGCTTTACCGATGTAGACCGGGATGAATGGTATGCACCGTATATAAGCTCGGCGGCAGCGGCAGGACTTGTGAGAGGTTATGCTGACGGAAGCTTTGGAATAGGCAAGTCCATAACAAGAGAAGAAGCAGCGGTTTTAATATACCGCGCGGCGGTAAATGCAGGTAAAAATACTTCGCCTTCATCAGAGTCCGGACTCAGCTTTACAGATGCAGAGGATATATCGGAGTTTGCAGCAGAAGGAGTAAAGGGTTGTGTCGAACTGAAAATAATACAGGGAAATGACAATAATATGTTTTTGCCGAACAATTCGATTACACGCGCGGAATGTGCAAAGATGATTTGTTGTCTGCTTGACATAATTTAAAAGGAGGTTGAGATATATGCAGATAGAAAAGCTTAAAAAAATAATATGTCTGATTATTTCTTTCTGTATACTGAGTATTGCATATACTCCGGTGTTTGCCGAAGAAACCGCGGCAGTTGTGCAGGATGAAAGGGCTGTAATGCTGAATAAGCTCGGTTTGCTGAAATATGATGTTGATGCAGAAATGTATACACAGGCTGTCACGCATGCACAGATGGTCGGAACGGCAGTTGATTTATTCGGAAACCTGTCGGAGTATTTTACTTATAATGAGTACTCGTGGCCTGATATAAACGATATTGAAGAAAAGAACAAAATTCAGCTTGCGGCAGATATGGGGATTATCGGAAAGACATGGCTGTTTGAGCCGGAACGTTCCGTCACAGCAGGCGAGGCGATACAGCTGCTTGTTACCGTTATGGGATATGACGAGCTTGCAAAAGATAAGGGCGGGGATATTCTCGGTTATGCGGCTGTTGCAAGAAGCATAGGACTGCTTGACGGTATATCGGCAGAGCTGACGGATAATCTGATTTGGTCTGATTTTATACGGATGCTTTATAATCTTACGGATATAAATATAATGAAGATTTACGGCTATACCGCAGACGGACTGAGATGCACATCGGTAAATGATGTAACTTTGCTTAACGAATACTTCAATATTTACAAGGCTGAAGGCGTAATAAGCGCAAATGGAAACACAGCTATAGATCACGGTGATGTACCGGATGTTGGAAGAATAAGAGTAAATCAGACGATTTTATATGCCGGTGAAACAGATGCGGCTGATAAAATCGGATATTACATAAAGGGATATGCCTTAAAAAGCGGAGATACGTATACGCTGTTGTATTACGAGGCGGAAAGCGGAAATCGTTTGTGGAATATAGATTCTGAGGATTTAATGCCGAGTCACAGCGATTGGTCTGCCTTCAGAATAGTTTATGAGGATGAAAACGGAAGAACAAAACAGCTTTCATTGCCGTCGAGTGTAGCAGTTATATACAACGGAAAAAGCTTGTTTGATTACACGGCAGATGATTTAAGCCCAAAGCTTGGAGATATAACAGTGATAGACAACGACCTTGATGGTACGCCTGAGGTTGTTTCTGTCAATGAATATAAGAATTATATAGTTGACAGCATTGATGCGGAAAACGGAATTGTTTATACCAAAGATAATCAAAAGCTGGATTTTGATTCAGCCGGATATGCAAAATTGCTGTCGGTTAATAATGATGAGTATCTTTTGTCGGAGCTTTCCGAATATGCGGTATTAAGTCTTGAAACAAGCAAGGACGGGGATTTGATAAAAGGTGTGGTCAGCAAGGATAAAAGAAGCGGAATAATAAATCAGTACAGAAAAGAACGCGGAAAGAACTATATATACTTAGATGACGATAAAATCCGTATATGCAGCAGCTGGGACGATCTTACAATCAGTGACAAGTGCAGTATAGATGAAGATTCGGTCGGCGGAAGATATGTTGTTTATCTTGATAAAAACGGAGAGGCAGCATACTTTATAGAAAAAAAGTCAGGTGAAATGTATGCATTTTTATACGGATGTAAGCTTGACGGCGGATTTGAAAAAACTACGGGACTGAGAGTATTCACTGAGGACGGAACATGGAACGAGTATGAGGCATCCGATAAGACTGAGGTATTTGACAAAACAACCAATACAATAAAAACGGTTAAGTCGGGCGAGGTTGGCTCAAATATAAACTATGGAATCATAGGAGCTGACCGCAAAGCAATACAGCAGATGGTTAAGATTGAGGTAGATGACAAAAACGAGATTGTACGCATATGTCCGCCGATTACCAGAGCAACGGCTGATTCAGCAGGAATCAGCGGTACGGATATGGAAAAGAAGCTTTTGATAATTGATGAGAAAAACAAGGATTATGCATACAGAAGCGCAAGCAATACTTTCGGAAGTGACTTTAAATATGCTTTAAACAGCAAATCTAAGGTGTTTTCAACTCCTTATGAAAATAACGATACAACAGCCGAATTTGATTATGACAGCTTTGATGTAGGCGGTACCGGAATGCTCAGAGATGACTTTACAATAAAAAATGTTGATGTTTATGATTTATCTGATATGAATATTCCGGGAATGATAGTTCTTACGCGGGGTGTGAGAGCGAATGATTATTGGCTTAACGGAGCATATCTTGTAAAAAGTGTAATAACAGAATCGGATGAGGACGGAGAGTATATCTCGCTGGAATGTATAAACAAAGGTAATGAGGTTACCTTGAGAGCAGTAAATGACGATTGCCTGAAAAATATTGAGGTACAGGGAGTTAGCGGTACTTATGTAACGGATGTAGGAGAAGGCGATATACTGACATGTCATACAGACAGAAAAGGCAGAATAGATGGCGCTGCAATTTTGTTTGACAGCAGCATATATACGAACGCCGCATCAGTGCCGAACGCCAAACTGTTTCAGACTGTTGTCGGACGCGGTACCAATGAAGCCGGTACATATTACGGCGAGGTTTTAAAAAAGGACGGCAGTTATTTACTTTTAAATAACGGTGACGCAGAACGCGTGTTTAATATAAACGGTACTCAGTACATATATTCTGTAAACATGACAGAAAAGTCAGGTAACAAGGCGTTTAAGAGAATAAGCGCCGGAGAGATACCCGTCGGCGGAAAGGTAATGGTTTTTGCACGAGGTTCTATAATGCAGTTTGCGGTTTATTTTGCAGATTAAATATCAGAATATAAAAAATTTTATTAAATGGAGGAAGAAAAATGAAAATCAAAAAATTACGCGGATTGGCAGCCGGACTGGCTGCGGTATTAACGGTTGTCGGCTGTGCAGGCTGCGGCGGAGACGGAAAGAAATCAGATTCGGGGAGCAGTGAGGGTTATCCAAAAGAACTGACGATATTCGGCTCACTCGGTGCAAATGTTGCCAGTGCCGGAGGTACGGATTTTAACGATTGTATGACATTTAAGCTGTTGGAGGAAAAAACAGGAACTCATGTAGAGTGGCAGCATCCGGCAGCCGGAGCTGCAAGCGAGCGCTTTAATGTTATGATAGTTTCGGGAAACTATCCGGATTGTATTGTATATGACTGGACAAATGTTAAAGGCGGAGCGCAGTCATATGTGGATGATGGCGTAATAGTTGACCTTACGGATTATGTAGACAAATGTATGCCTAATTTTTCAAAACTGATAAATGAAAACCCTAACTTTAAAAGAGATGTAATGACAGATGACGGCAAGATTCTTTATATCCCTTACATACGCGAGGATAAAGAGCTTTGCGTTTTCCAGGGACAGGTCATCCGTGAGGACTGGCTGAAAAAGCTTAATCTTGAAGTGCCTAAGACAACAGATGATTTATACAAGGTTTTAAAAGCCTTTAAAACACAGGATCCTAACGGAAACGGTCAGGCGGACGAAATTCCGATGGACGGTACCGGATTTAACAGCACTACCGGTATAGGTGCTTTGCTTTGGTCTTTCGGAACAACATGGACCTTCTGCCTTGATGAAAACGGCAATGTTGTTTACGGACCGATGACGGATAACTTCCAGAAGGGACTTGAATATATAGCAAAGCTTTACAGCGATGGTCTTATAGACACAGATTATCTTTTGGATGACAGAAGCAAGTATGATGCAAAATTTACAGGTGATAAAGTAGGATTTGGATTTGGTTTCCAGCCTTCAACCTATTATCCGGTTATGAACGACGGTACACGTAAGGTAACGGGAATAGGCTTTATTGCAGGCCCGGACGGAAAGAAGTATTGCTTTAACCAGCAGTATATACAGCAGGTAACGGCGGCTACAAGTCTTGCGATAAGTACAGCAAATAAGGATATTGAAGGTACACTCAGATGGCTTGACGAGCTTTACGGCGGCGACGGCTATATGTATGCAAACTACGGTAAAGAGGGCGAGTCCTATGAGATAAAGGACGGAGTACCGACATTTACCGAGTACATGACAAACAACAAGGACGGAAAAACACTTGCACAGATGGTCGGACTTACCTGTGGTGTGCGTGACAGCGCTTTCCCGATGCTTCAGAGCTGGAATTATTATAAACAGACCTTGCAGCCGTGGGGAATAGAAGCAATAGAAAACTGGCTTGCCGATGAGCCTGATACATCCAGAACTCTGCCCACAACTCTGTCACTGACAGTTGATGAAGGTGAAACCTATGTAGAAATTATGAATCAGGTTGATACCTATATAATGGAAGAAGCAAATAAAGTTATAACAGGTAAAACAAGCGTTTCAGACTGGAATTCGGTTGTCAGCAGAATAAAGGAAATGGGCATTGATGAGGTTGTCGATATCGAAAATGCTGCCTACAGCAGATATAAAGCAAGAAAGTAGAGAATGAAGACGCCTGTCGGAGAGGGGGATGCTCCCTCTCCGAACTTCCTATGAATGAATAAAGGAGAGAATATCAATGACAACGACAGGAGCGAGGGCTGAAGCTAAAATAAAAAACAAAAGAAGCGATCTTGGCAAGCGCATACTTAAAAATAAACATATCTACATAATACTTTTGCCCGCCATAATATTTTACCTTGTTTTTTGCTATGCACCTATGGGCGGACTTATTATAGCCTTTCAGAAGTTTTCCATTACAAAGGGAATTATGGGAAGCAGCTTTGTAGGACTGAAGAATTTTAAATCGTTTTTATCGGATTATAATTTTTGGCGCCTGCTGAGAAACACACTGATGATAAATTTTTGGGGATTGGTTTTTGGATTTCCGACTCCCATAATATTTTCACTTTTATTGAATGAAATAAAGAAGGAAAGATTCAAAAAGACTGTTCAGACAATAACTTATATGCCTCACTTTCTGTCGGTGGTGGTTGTTTCGGGATTGGTTCTTACATTTGTTTCGTCAAACGGTCTGATAAATGCTATAATTCAGCTTTTCGGCGGTGAGAAAATAGCTTTTATGACAGAGCCTAAATATTTTTATCGTATATATGTTGCATCTGATATATGGCAGCAGCTTGGATGGAACAGCATAATCTATATAGCGGCGCTGTCGGGTATAGATCAGGAGCTTTACGAGGCGGCGACAATAGACGGTGCCGGACGCTGGAAACAGCTTTTGCATGTTACAATTCCGGGAATAATGGGAACCATAATGATTCTGCTTGTAATGAGAATCGGAAGCATGCTGACAGTTGGCTACGATAAGATAATACTGCTGTATAATTCGTCCATATACGAAACCGCCGATGTAATATCGACATATGTATACAGACGCGGCTTGCTTGACGGTGATTACAGTTATTCTGCGGCTGTCGGAATGTTTAACTCGGTATTTAACTTTATCTTTTTGATGTCTGCAAATGCATTGAGTAAAAAGGCAACCGGCAGCGGTTTGTGGTAAGGAGGGAACGACATAATGAATTATAAAAAAAGCAGCGGAGAGATAGTATTTGATATTTTTAACTATATGCTTATGGTATTGCTGGTTATAGTAACCCTGTATCCTTGCTATTATGTTGTGGTTGCCTCTGTAAGTGATCCGACAAGAATTTATGAAGGCAGCGGTATACTTCTTTACCCCAAAGGATTTGCGCTTAATGCGTATAAAGATGTATTGAATTATAAACAGCTTTGGCTGAGCTACGGAAATACAATATTTTATGTAGCGGCAGGCGGTTTTTTGTCGGTAGCGGTTACGGTTATGACGGCGTTCGGTCTTACAAGACGTGACTTGCCGTTCAGAAACTTTATAATGTTTGCGATATTGTTTACCATGTACTTCAACGGCGGACTTATACCTACATATCTTGTTGTAAAGAATGTCGGACTGCTTGATACAAGACTTGCGATGATTTTGCCGGGACTTGTAGGTACATATAACCTTATTATAACTATATCGTACTTCAGGGGATTGCCGTATGAACTTGAAGAAGCGGCAAAGATTGACGGCGCCAATGATTATACGATTTTGCTTAAAGTAATGATGCCGCTGGCAAAACCGATAATAGCGGTAATTGCTCTTTATTATATGGTATCACTGTGGAACAATTATTTTACCGCAATGATATATCTGAATAAAAGAAGCCTTTATCCTCTGCAGCTTGTGCTGAGAGAGATTCTGATACAAAATGACACAAATGCAGTAGGTTCGGCTTCAAATGCCGGCGATGCACAGTCGTATGCAGAAAATCTAAAGTACGCGGTAATTGTAGTATCAACAATACCGATATTGTGTGTATATCCCTTTATACAGAGATATTTTGTTAAGGGTGTTACGATAGGTGCGGTAAAAGGCTGATTTCAGAAAGGATGGATTGTATTGTTTAAAAGATTGATTTCCGGCTGTCTGGCTTTTGTAATGCTTTTTGCCTATCCGGCAGTGCAGAATGTATTTGCCGACAGTACAACGGTTATACAGATAGAGGATGAAAATGCTGAGTTTGAAAATTCTCCGCTTGAACAAGACGGCGTTACGCTTGTTCCGATGCAGGAGTTTGTTTCAATGCTCGGTGCGGAGCTCTTCTGGAATTTTGAAGACCATAAGGCAACAATAACGCTTGGAAGCAGAAAGCTTGAGCTGATTGAAAACTCTGATCTTGCGTATGTTGATTCAGAGGAGCGGCAGATGCCGAAAAAGGTTGAAAAGTATAATTCTGTTTTATATGTTCCGCTTAGATTTACGGCAGAGGAGCTTGGGTATGAAGTAGAGTGGAACGGTGATGAAGAAAAAATTTATATAGCAAGACCAAAAGAGATTATGGATAAAGGTAATTATTATGATATTGTTAATGTCACCTGCAGCGACAGACAGAATGATGTAAATGTGGAAACCAACGTAACAGATATGGACTATAATACGCGCTGGAGCTGTGAAACTCAAGGCTCTTATGTAACTCTTGAACTTGCTGAGGTATCACCGGTTGCGTATATAGGAATTGCTATGTATTCCGGTGACGAACGTCAGTCTGTTGTAAGCGTACAGATATCTGAGGACGGCGAAAACTTTAAAGAGGTTGTAACGAGATATTCAACCTCCGTTACGCTGAATATGGAACCGATAAGCCTTGGTGGAACATACAATGCTAAGTATATAAGAGTTCTGGGATATGGAAATACGATTAACAACTGGAATTCTATAACAGAGCTGAGAGTATATGCTCCGTATGAGGACGGCAGTATGCCTGTCGATCAGAGCGGTCCCGGCGGAAAAGAAAACGGAAGCTATGATGAATTGAGCGAATCAGAAAAGGCTGCGCTTGAAAAGCTTGAAACATGCTTTGACGGCGTATTTCCGTGGCTTACAAATCTTTATGATTATGATGAACACGGTTTTTATATGACAATGAGCGGTAAAGATGATCCAACGCAGCATACCGGACTTGAGATGACCGCGTGGGGAATAAACTTCATCAAGAATTATTCCGATATGTGGACAGAAATGCCTGAGAGTATGAGGCAGAAGTGGATTGACTATTTTAATGACCGTCAGGATCCGAAAACGGGATTCTATATAGACAAGCAGGGCCCGGTAAATGACCGTGAAACAGCGCGTAATCAGTCAGCGGCGTACGGAGCGGTGACGTCCTCGCTTAAAGGAAAGACAAGATATGTTCATCCGAATGATAAAAAAGGGACTGTTTCCTCTACAGATACGACGGTTTTGCCAGATTATCTTGCAACGCCTGAATCATTTGTAAAATGGATTGAAAGCTGGAACTGGACCAGCAATACATGGACGGCAGGAGATCAGATAAGCAGCTGTGTACAAAGCTATTTGCCCCTTTTGCCTAAGGAGAAGTATGATATTTATAAGCAGACACTTGTAGACTGGCTTGCAACACATCAGAAAAGCAATGGTTTGTGGTCAGATAAAATAGACTTTAATTCAATATCCGGCTTGTTTAAAATGGGTATCATTTATAATAATCTTGGAATGAAGATACCTAATGCCGATACTGCGCTTGACAGCATTGCAAAATGCTTTGAGGTTGACAGTCCGACAGCAGCGCATTATGTGCGTAACCCTATATCCGTAATGCTTCAGATAGCCAATTACGGACCGGAGTATTTCGAAAAGGTGCGTAAGATAACGGCAGATAATATAGATATAATGCTGACATATATACAGAGATTTCTTTGTCCCGACGGTGGATTTTCGATGTTTTATCAGAAAAGTCAGAGCAACTTCGGCGGTATATACGGAAGCCATCAGCTGTGGGAGGGTGATATAGACTCCGCAATGATGATTATGGTTGCCAGAAACGAAATGTATAAGATATTCGGTATTACAGCACCGAAGCTCCATATGGATGGTTTTTGGGATATTTTAGAGGGAAAGGCTGCACCTCCCAATCCATATGATGAAAAATATAAGGATATATTGTATAACACCGGAACGGAAAACGCCGAGGAGGACTTTCAAAGCTATGAGCTGACTCAGGAAAGAATGAATGAGTTTGGCGGAAACACTGTCAATTCAAATCTGACAGCTAAAATAGTGATGGATAAGGATAGAAAGGACAATAAGGTCTTATCACTGTATTATGACGGAACGCAAAGCGGCGGACCTACAATGAAGATTCCGCTCGGCAGCGGCGGTCTTGCACAGATAAAGTATATGCCGGAAATCACAGAAACTAAGGTTGTTGAATTTGAAGTAAAGCTTTCGGGCTGTTCAGGGTCACCTAATATAGTTCATATAGATCTTGGATCTTCAAATGCGTATGCTCTTAACCTGCAAGGCTCAGGAGGAACGGTAAATCTCGGCAGCCGTGTAGATGATACAAATGTTTCATACGGCGGAAACTTTACTTCAATCGGGGCTAACGAGTGGTACAAAGTGAAGATTGAGTATAAACAAGGTAAATCGGCAGACGATACAGATATAAAGGTGTATGTGGACGAGGAACTTGTATATAAGGGCAGTAACTACAGCGGTGTTGTAAACGGCGGCACTCCGCGGCCGCTCGGCAATGAGCTTTCTGTTGTGTATTACAGAGCCGGTAAAGGAACATTATATCTTGACAACATAAAAATATACAGCAAATAATTTATTTTAAAGGAGACTGCGGCATGAAAAGGTTTATATTTGTATGTTCAGTTTTATTATTAGCGCTTCTAAATCCTTTCATTGCCGCAGCAGATGAAGAAATTACGGCGGAATGTATATTAAGAATTGATGGTGAACAGACCGAAGTATTACGTCCGGGGACAGCATCGGCAGAGCTTGTTTTCGATTCCGGATATTCACGCAGTGCCGTACTTTGGCTCGCAGCGTTTGAAAACGACATTCTTACAGGCGTGTCAAGCATCAATGTAAATATTGTTAAGGGTGAAAACAGATTGTTTTCGGAAAATCTGCAAATAAGCGGAAATGTATCAGAGGTCAAAGCAATGCTGATTGAAACGGTGAATTTTATGCCGCTTACGCAAAGCGTATCTTATTTGTCTGCGGAATACATACCGAATATAAAACAGTTGTCTGCTGTTATGGATTCTACCGACAAAAACGGTAAAAAGTGCAAAAGAACTTACGACGGTCTGATAGATGATAATGAAAAAAGGGTTTATATAAATGTACCCGTAAGTGTGAATTCGGATGGCACAAAGCAAAACGCCAAGCTGAAGGGCGGAGAATATGTATCGACTCCGTCACCGGAGGAATTTGAAAAGTCAGTCACAAATGTGACGCTAAATATCGAAGCTTCGCCAAAAACAAAAGTTATATCACAGACAAGCGGAGTAGATTTGTCCGGAGAATACAAAATTGTGTTAGAAAACGACAGAGGAGTGAAAGAAGAATATACTTTGACTGCTCTGCCGTACACAGTTCAGAGGGATATAGGCTTTACAGGTAAAATCAATCTTGTGACGCCGGATTCGGCATATGGAAACAATGTAAGCAGACATGGCGCACCCGGACCGGACGGAACGATAGCAGGCGGCGGAATCTGGACATTATCCGGATTTGAATACCAAAAGGAAGATGACGGAAGCTATACCAAGAACTTTGATAAAAGTGATGACAGAACAGGCTTTGTGCGTACGGATGACACGTCGGGCTTTATTGATACAAGCGGGACCGGATATTTAAGATTTATAAAGGACCGTGAGGGAGAATTTTCGCTCTGCAGCTCAGCAGGCGCTGCGGAAAAATCTTTGATTTCCGAAACTGACAGCAGTATAAGTGTAAATGTCGGAAAAATCAGCGATGGCGGAAACGTTGATATCTGTTTCGGTGAGAACCGTTTTATAATGCGGCTTGTAAAGAATTCTTCATCAGACAGCCTGAGAGTATGGTTCGGTTTTGAATCTGTGTCAGACGGAAATACCGTTTTTGAAGGCGAGGACAGCGGAACGGATATTTTGCTAAAGGAGGATTATACCTTCAGATGTCTGACATCTGTAAATGATGACGGCACGGTAAGCGGAAGCCTGTTTATAAACGGCGCCTGCGTGATAAACCTGAAAGCACAGTTTGATAAGTTTTATAATCTCAATGCCTCTCATGTAAGGATAAAAGCCGGAAGTGAAACATTATGCAGTATAAAAATATACAGCTGGCGGCTGTGGTATATAAAGAATGTTCCGCAAAAAATACGTGATATATACGACAATATTGCGGCAGAGGAAAGAGATATATGGAGATGGATTGCAACGCTTTATGACGGTGAGGGTACGATTTCTTATGATACCGGTATTGATACGGAGCATCTTAAATATGATTCCATGAATTACATAAGCGGTGGCACGGGAAACGGCTTCTTCTATTCACCCGGTTCAAAGGCAAACTCTGACAGCTTTTGCGCGGAGATAGAATCGACCGGACAGGTTTTAAGCAGTATGTCGCAGGTTGGCTTGCTTAAATATATGCCGCAGAATATACGCGACAGATTTTATCTCTATGCCGCAAGCCGTTATAAAAGCGGAGCTGATGCAGGATTTGGGGCAGGCTATTATGATACCTTATATGCTGACAAGGTCAACTCAAGAGGTCATTCGCGTAATCAAAGCAACGCGGCAGGCATTATCGGATTTACGTCATCAGATGCAGTAAACAGGTATAAGACTTCAACTATTGCGGTCACGGGAGATTCGGCAGATCCGAATGACTCTGCAATGCCGGGAACAATGCTGCAAAGCAATGCTATGATGCTGTCATCGAATTCAGAGCAATGGACGGATCTAACAAGGCAGGGGGAAGCCAATGCCGGCAATATGACTGCGGCGATTAAGGCAGGTCCAAAGGCGTACAGAAACTGGATAGAAAATCTTTGCTGGAACACACATTCATGGACTGCCGGAGATTTGCTTAGCAATACTCCGCTGTATATAGAAGAATATGTGGATGGTGATTCTCAAAAAGAGTATTATCATGAGGCATTGGAATACCTGGCTTTAAACCAGAATGATGACGGAACATGGTGGAAGCCGGGAGGCAGGGATAAGGCATTCGGTACTGAGGTTTCCGGAATGTATAAGATATGTCTTTTTTTAAATCAGGTGCCGTCGGAAGTGCTTGATAATGATTCTGTCTGGACATGTCTTGGCTTAAACTCTGAAAACAAGATGCCTAAGGCTCAGGAAATATATGATTATATCATGTATAATATGAGGAATTATAACAGCATTATGGCAGAAAATCCGAATTATTACGGGATGACCAATACGCTGATGATGCGTAATACTCTTGATGTTATTTACAGTATAAAGAATCAGATAAATCAGAGTTTATTTGAAAATGATTTACCGTTTATAATTGAATTTGCATATAACTTTATGCGGAAATTCAAGTTAAATGCCGGCGAATATACTTCTCAGATAAAATACAATGCTGACGGAAGTATAGCCGAAAGGACTTCACCGGCAAACACGGGAATGGGGTATAATCAAGCTCTTGGAATATCGGAGGGATGTATAAATACATGTACAAGCATAACAAAGCTGTATGCATATTTCAAAGAGTTTTACGGAATCAGCAGACCTGTATTTGATAAAGAGTTTGCGTCAGAGTTTTACGCTGTATTAGCAGATGAAATAAATAACGGTACATGGAAGAATAAATATGAAAACTCTTACGGAATAAAGCATCAATACGTTTCAGAGAGCTTTGCGGACTGCGGCGAATGGACTCCGGATTCGGGAACAATGCCCGGCGGTGCGGTTATGCAGTACAATAAAAGAGAAAGCTCAAAACTTTTTCTTGAAACGGACAAAAAACTTAACCGGCGTATGCTGAGATTTACATTTGACAGAACGTCAGAATCATCAGGTGCAAGTCTGACGATAAAAACTCCTGTTATGGACAATGTCAGAATTAAACAGGCTGTGCTTGAATTTGAAATAAAAGTTGATTCCGGAGCGTCAAACAACGCAGGAAACATATTATTCTTCGGTTTATCAAATGCTGCACAGTTCAGTTTAAAAAGCAGCGGTAATAATCTGAAAATTGTTACCAGAACCGCATCAAATAAAATAGGAACAAAGGCTTATAAGTCTTTAAATCCGGAGGTTTTATATAAGATACGGATGGTATATACTCCGGATGAAGCCGAAAAGATAACGCTCAGTGTAAATGATGAAAAGGTT
>CAJLFL010000033.1 GCA_905205855.1 uncultured Eubacteriales bacterium
GCTATTCGGCTGTAGGCATCATCATAATGCCTTTGATTTATTACCACATTTTTGCGAGGATGCCTGCGGTTTTGGTTCGCTGCATTTTTGTGCTCAAAATCTCATATTGAAATTTTATCCGGCGGATGTTATAATGTCCGGGAAGGAGAGATGAATATGTTTAAGCAGAATACAGAATTTGATATAATCGGAATGGGGGAAATTATGCTTCGGCTGTCTTCGCCGGCAAAGGAAAAAATTTCGCAGTGTGAAGCATTTGAAAAAAATATAGGCGGAAGCGAGCTTAATGTCGTGTCGGGCGCGGCTGTTCTCGGCGTACGCTCGGCAATCATCACAAAAATTCCTCAGAATAAAATCGGTCATTATGTACGCAACAAAATACGCTACGGCAATGTGAGCGACGATTATATAGTTTATGATACTTCACCTGAAGCAAGACTTGGCGTGTACTATTACGAAAGCGGCGCATATCCCAGAAAATCCGCAGTTATATACGACCGTTCAAGATCGTCTATGTGTACTCTTGATTTAAACGAGCTGCCTGAGGATATTTACGCAAAGACCAAAGTTTTTCATATAAGCAGTATTACGCTTGCGATAGACAAGGATTTACAGAAAAATGTGCTTGAGATAATAAAACGCTTTCATAATGCCGGTGCGCTTATTTCTTTTGATGTTAATTACCGCGCGGCGCTGTGGACGGAGGAAGAAGCAAAAAGCGTTATAGAAAAAGTATTGAAATACGTTGATTTTCTGTTTGTTTCAGAAGAAACTTCAAGGCGTATGATGCAAAAAACAGGAACTCTTGAAGAAATTATGCAAAGCTATGCTGACGATTACGGCTGCAGACTTGTCGCAACAACGCGCCGTGAGGTTATATCACCTATGCGCCATAACTTTAATTCAAAAATCTTTTTTGACGGCAAATTCTATGAGGAGGAGCCGTATAATAATATTGAGGTTATTGACCGTATAGGCAGCGGTGACGCGTATCTTGCAGGCGTTTTGTACGGACTTATCAAAACGGGTGATGTCCGCAGTGCGCTTGAAATAGGAAATGCGGCTTCGGCGGTTAAGAATACTGTTGCCGGCGATATGCTTGCAAGCAGCATTGACGAAATAACAGGCGTAATAAAATCGCACAAAACTGTCGGCAGACAGGACGAAATGGTGCGTTAAACAATATTTTTCGGGCAGATAATATCTGCCCCTACAGATGGCGTATATTATAGATCATTTATATTTTGTGATACCGCCGTGCGGTTGCCTGCTGTCATATGCGATGTTTTCGGACGCCCACATGGGGGCGCCCGTTATCATGCTGTCATATTGCGGCAAAACCTTGTTTTGAATTTATTGCCCAAAGCCCATATTCCGCCTTCCCTCTCGGCTCTCGCCTCGGTCAGCGATGGGCGATTGCCACCGGCAATCATCGCCACGGCGGCAGCGAAACAAGCTTTTGCCGAATGTATCATTAAATCCCAATGTTTATTTCGGGCAGATAATATCTGCCCCTACGGAATGGTGTGTGTATTGTTTAATACCGTAGGGGCGGCTGTGTGTATCCGCCCGTTATTGCTTATTTTTCCTTGTAATACAGCATACAGTGACAAAAACCCTCAAAGTCCGGATCGGCTATCTGCTCTCTGAACTCTTTGCACATACATTTTGTGTCCTCGTTTGACTCTATGCGGCACGGGCAATGTCCGCCGCGTTTTTTAAGACCTTCTTTTACGGTTTTTACCACTTCTTTGTCAGGGTTATATTTTATTTTCATTTTATACTCCCATATGCCTATTCTTATTGAGTTATAAAATCCTCAAGTTCTTCTTTTGGTCTGTAGCCTACAGAAACGGCTGCTTTTTCTCCGTTTTTAAACAGTATCAGCGCAGGTATGCTTGAAATTTCGTATCTGACAGCCAATACCCCTTCGTCATCCACGTTTACCTTTGCAAAAGTAATTTCAGGATGCTCTGCGGCAAGCTCCTCTACTACAGGCGACAGCATCTTGCACGGTCCGCACCATGACGCCCAAAAATCCACAAGCACCGGCTTGTCGGAATTATTTATTACCTCATCAAAATCATTTTGCGTTAAATTTTTTACAGTCATGATATCACCCTTTCTTTTGTATATATTATAGTATACCACAAAAAAAGTTTTTTTACAAGAAACTTATTGACAAATCAATTGAAAAAACCTATTATAAATATATCAAACCGACCGAAAGAGAATAAGGAGGATTGCAGTATGCCCAGAACACAACTTAAAGACAGAGCCCTGCCGACCTATAGCAGAGGCGAGGAAATTTTCAACATGGTATCACATATCGCAGGCGGTGCACTCGGAATTGCCGGTATAGTTCTTTGTATTATATTTTCAGCGCTTCATAAGAATGTATACGCCGTTGTTTCAAGCTCGGTTTTCGGCGGAACACTGATTTTGTTATATACAATGTCAAGCATTTATCACGGCTTAAAGCCGGAAACCACTGCCAAGCGTGTGTTTCAGATAATTGATCACTGTTCTATCTTTCTGCTTATTGCCGGAACATATACGCCGCTTTCGCTTTGCACCCTGCGTGAGTATAATCCTGTCACCGGCTGGACTATATTCGGTATAATATGGGGCGTTGCCATACTCGGGATTGTGCTTAATGCAATAGACCTAAAACAGTTTCGGCTGTTTTCTATAATATGTTATCTTGTTATGGGTTGGTGTATCATAATAAAAGGCGCTGTGCTGCCGCAGCTTTTGCACACCGGCGGTTTTGTGCTGCTTTTAAGCGGCGGTGCATGCTATACGTTTGGCGCGGTTTTATATGTGCTCGGCAAGAGTCATAAATGGCTGCATTCGATATTCCATGTCCTTTGTGTATTCGGAAGCGTTTTGCATATTATGTGTATAATGCTTTATGTTGTATAAATATCCTTTTGTAAAAAAGGCTGTTTAGAAGTTTCTTTGACCTTCTAAACAGCCTATTCTTTATTTATTATTTTTAAGGTACTCCTTGCACCAAAGATATATTCCGGCTGTCCATCCCATCATTGCCGGTGTTTCATACTCGGCTGTCGCTCCGGCATCCGGTTCTGTCACGTTATACTTTTCCCAAAGATCTCCCGTTTTGTCAAAGACGTGTTCTACAGTATTTTTATACTTTATACCCCACTGCTAAATGTAGCATAAAAACGCTGTTTTGTCAAACAGTGTTTTCGTTTCCGCCGCTGCTTCTGTACCGCCGCGGCGATATGCCGAAAACCTTTCTGAAGGTCTTGCAAAAATGATTGTCGGAATGAAACCCGACTTCGGCAGCAATTTCGGAAATCTTTTTGTTTGTGTTGTTTAATAGATATACTGCTCCCTTTAGTCTGCATTCTGTCAGATATTCGCTAAAGCCTCTCCCTGTTGCTCCGGGGAAGATTCTGCTCAGATAGCTCGGCGTTATATAAAACTTTGCGGCGGTTTTGGCAAGAGTAAGCTCCTCTGCATAATGCAGCCGGATATAGTCCGTTATCGGTTCTATTCTTTGTGACGGTCCTGTCTTTACTCCGGGCTGCGGTCTTTCGGATTCTGCCATACGGCTTAAATATACCAAAAGTTCTGTCATAAGCGCCCGCAGCAGCGCCGGACTTGCCGTGCTGCTCTCCGCTTCTGCAAGAAGCTCGCCCAATATCCGCTCGGCTGTGTTTCTGCTGACCATTGTAATCAGCTTATGTGACAGGCAGTCAGTGATTTTGGGTTCCATATCAATCATAGGCTGTATAAACTTCAGCTTGAGATAAATAAGAATCCTTGTATGTGCATGACTGTGGTACGGCAGTGTTTTGTGTTCCGCTCCGGGAGGAATTATTATAAAATCTCCTCTGTGCGCGGTATAGCTGTGTTCGTCTATGAAATATACTATCTCGCCCTCCTCCATATAATATATCTCATAACAGTTATGGAGATGTATCGCCTTAAATATATCCCATGCCTCACGTTTACAGCGTTCTATCTGAAAATCATTCTCTATCATTTCTTTAAAAGGCATATTTGTCACCTGCTCTCTGTTTTATTCTATCATAAAAAAGTCAAAAAAAGAATACTTTTTTTAAAAAAAGATAAAAAAAGATAAAAACAACCCCTGCTGCGGTACTATAATTAAAGAAAAACAATAAAATATTCAGGAGTGTGCGGTATGAAAAATATTTCAGAAGTTGTTACAAAAAAGCAGCGCCCGGAAAGGGTTATACAATTCGGCGAGGGAGGCTTTCTGCGCGGTTTTGTTGACTGGATGCTGCAAAAGCTGAACGAAAGCGGCAGCTGGGACGGCAGTGTTGTAATAGTTCAGCCTATCGAAAAGGGTATGTGCGATGTATTATCCGCCCAGAACTGTGTTTATACACATGTAATGCGCGGTCTGGAAAACGGCAGCCCGGTTGTACGCAATGACATTGTTGACTGTGTTTCACGCTGTGTAAAGCCGTATGAGAATTTTGAAGAATACAAAGCTCTTGCCCAAAATCCCGATTTCAGATTTATATTTTCCAACACAACAGAGGCAGGCATAGCGTATGTGCCGACCGACAAGCTGACTGACGCGCCGCCAAAGAGCTATCCGGCAAAGCTGACGGTTCTGCTTTACGAGCGTTATAAGGCGGGACTTAACGGTTTTATGATAATTCCGTGCGAGCTGATAGAAAAGAACGGCGAAAAGCTTAAGGAAATAATCTTGAAGTACGCAGAGGACTGGAAGCTTGGAGAAGGCTTTACCGAATGGATTGAAAAGGAAAACACCTTCTTTAATACTCTTGTTGACAGAATTGTCACAGGTTATCCGAGAGATGAAAAAATCGATCTTGATTATGAGGATAACATGCTCGATACCTCTGAGGTATTCCACCTTTGGGTTATAGAGGGCGACACCTCGTATTCCTCAGAACTGCCGTTTGACAAAGCAGGGCTTAATGTCATCTGGACAGAGGATCAGCTTAACAAGTACAGAACAAGAAAGGTTCGTATATTAAACGGCGCGCATACTTCGCTTGTTCCGTATGCAATGCTGCGCGGCTTTGACACTGTTAAATCCTGTGTTGACAATCCCGAAATGCTCGCATATATGAAGAAGTGTATATTTGACGAAATCATACCGACTCTGGATTTGCCGGAGGCAGAACTGAAGCAGTATGCAAATGATGTGCTGGAGCGTTTTGCCAATCCGTATATCAAGCACTATCTGTCGTCAATCGCGCTTAACTCCGTAAGCAAATTTAAGGTAAGAGTTCTGCCGTCAATACTGACATATATTGACCGCTTCGGCAAAACGCCGCAGACGCTGCTGACTGCATTCGGAGCATTGCTGAAGTTCTATAAAACAGATATGACAAATGATGATCCGGAGATTGTTGAATTTATGAAAAACGCCACCGTTGAGGAGGCTTTGGCAAATGAAAAGCTGTGGGGCAGAGATTTGAGCTTTCTTGCCGATGAGGTGAAACAGTATGCTTTATAGAATATCGCCCCTCGATAATGTAGAGGTGGATTTGTCTACGGGACACAAAACAGCCTCTGCCGATATTAAAAAAGGGGAAAACGTAATAAAATACGGCTTTCCGATAGGTCATGCAACAGAGGATATACATAAAGGCGATTTGGTGCATACCCATAATCTTAAAACCAACCTCGGCGATAAGCTGACCTATACGTATACTCCGCATATTACAGAGCTTTCCGCCCTGCCGGACAGGACATTTATGGGGTATGTCCGCAGTGACGGACAGGCAGGCATCCGCAATGATGTCTGGATCATAAATACTGTCGGCTGTGTAAACAAGGCGGCGGAGGAGATTGCACGCAAAACAGGAGCGCTGACGTTTCCGCATCCCTTCGGATGTTCTCAGCTGGGCGATGACCAAAGCGTGACACAGGCAATCCTCTGCGGACTGATAAAACACCCAAACGCCGGTGGAGTGCTGGTTTTGGGACTGGGCTGTGAGAACAACAATATAGCAGAACTTAAAAAAGTTCTCGGCGAATATGACGCAGACCGTGTTAAGTTCTTAAATGCACAGGATGCAGAGGATGAAGTTGAAGCCGGCGTAGAAATTGTAAAACAGCTGCAAGAATACGCAGACGGATTCAAACGCCGTCCTGTTTCCGTTTCAAAGCTGAAGGTCGGACTGAAATGCGGCGGCAGCGACGGTTTAAGCGGAATTACCGCAAATCCGCTTGTCGGCAGGTTTTCCGATTTGTTAATCCGCCGCGGCGGAACCTCCGCGCTGACAGAGGTACCCGAAATGTTCGGCGCGGAAACCCTCTTGATGAACCGCTGTGAATCAAAAGAAGTATTTGACAAGACGGTTGGGCTTATCAACAACTTTAAAGATTACTTTATCCGTCACAATCAGGTTATTTACGAAAACCCCTCACCCGGAAACAAAGCAGGCGGAATAACCACACTTGAAGAAAAATCACTCGGCTGTGTGCAAAAGGGCGGTACCTCAGCCGTAACCGATGTGCTGAGCTATGGTCAGAGGTTTGAAAAATGCGGACTAAATCTGCTTAACGGACCGGGAAACGATATTGTAGCAATAACAAATCTGACAGCCGCAGGCGCACACATGATACTGTTTACAACCGGCAGAGGTACGCCGGTCGGCGCGCCTGTGCCTACAGTTAAAATAGCCACAAATTCCGCGCTTGCTGCGCACAAGGCAAACTGGATTGACTTCAATGCCGGAATACTGGCAGACGGCGCAGATATGGATAAAACCGCAGAAGAATTGTTTGATTTCTGTATCAGCGTTGCGGAGGGAAAGGAAACAAAAAACGAAAGCCGCGGATACCGCGAAATATCAATATTTAAGGATGGTGTAACATTATGAGTTTTATAAACAAGGATTTTATGCTTCAATCGGAAACAGCAAAGGAGCTGTTTCACAGCTATGCTGAGAATTTGCCTATCATAGACTATCATTGTCACCTTGATCCAAAGGTTATAGCAGAGGATTATCAGTTCCGCAATATTACCGATTTGTTCCTGGGCGGCGACCATTATAAGTGGCGCGCAATGCGTTCTAACGGTGTGGATGAAAAGTACATAACAGGTGATGCCTCCGACAGAGAAAAATTCCAAAAGTGGGCGGAAACCATGCCGTATCTTATCGGAAACCCGCTGTATCACTGGACACATCTGGAACTTAAAAGATATTTTGATATAGATAAGACGCTCTCGCCCGAAACAGCTGAGGAAATCTGGAATATCTGCAACGAAAAGCTGGCGCAGCCGGATTTCAGCGCAAGAAATCTTATACTTAAATCAAACGTCAAGGTTATCTGCACAACAGACGATCCTGCCGATGACCTGCAGTATCATAAAAAGCTGAAGGCTGAAAACTTTCCGGTTAAGGTGCTTCCGACATTCCGTCCCGACAAGGCGGTAAACATTGATAAGGAAACCTTTTTACCGTATATGGAAAAACTGGGCGTTACCTCCTTTGCACAGCTTAAAGAGGTGCTTGAGGACAAGATTATGTACTTCAACGAAAACGGCTGCCGTCTTTCGGATCATGCACTTGACGCAATTCCGTATGCTGAGGGTGATGCAGCGGCAATATTTGATAAAGCTGTGGCGGGTAAGACTGTTTCGCAGGAGGAAGCCGATGCATTCAAGACTGCCGTTTTAAGCATATGTGCAAGAAAATACGCACAGCTTGGCTGGAGCATGCAGCTGCATATCGGCGCAATGCGTAATAATAACACCGCTATGTATAAGGCTCTCGGTGCGGATACCGGTTATGATTCCATAAACGACCTTTGCATAGCAGAACCCCTGTCGAGATTCCTTGATTCACTCGATAAAGAGGATTCCTTGCCTAAGACAATTCTGTATACATTAAATCCTAAGGATAATTATGTGCTCGGTACCATGCTGGGCAACTTCCAGAAGGCGCCGACTCCCGGCAAGCTGCAGTTCGGCTCCGGCTGGTGGTTTAATGATCAGCGTGACGGAATGGTAGCGCAGATGACAGCCCTGGCAAACCTCGGTCTGCTCAGCCGTTTTGTGGGAATGCTTACGGATTCCAGAAGCTTTGTATCATATCCGCGCCACGAGTATTTCCGCCGTATCCTCTGCAATCTTATAGGCGAATGGGTTGAAAAGGGAGAATATCCGAACGATAAAGCCGCTCTGAAAACTATAATCCAGGGTATAAGCTATTATAATGCAGAAAGTTACTTCGGATTTTAAGCTTTAAGATAACAAAGAGAAATCTCTGAAATGTAAAAATAGTCTTTAATGTTTTTTCAGGCGCCCCTGTGTGATTGACCGTTGGTATTAAACAGCTTTCCGTATCTATCCGCCCCTACGGATTGGGTATGCATTATATGCTGCGTGATGTCGCAGGGCGGCTGTGTATGTCGTGCAATATCCGTATATGCTTTGTGACACCGCCGTGCGGACATCTGTTTTGTCATATGCGATACCTTTTCGGGCGCCCCCGCGTGGGCGCCCCTACGCGGTGTTGAACATTATATGTCATTTGATTTCGTAGGGGCAACCACATGGGGTTGCCCGTTTTGTCCTTTGCATGCAAAAATATTGTTCAATATTTTTCGGGCGGATAGCATGTCAAGAGTAACATGGTATACAGGTAGTGTAAGGACATAGTATACACATTACATACCGTTTATTATCGTAGGGGCGGCTGCGTATCCGCCCGTGTGGGTTGGCGTATACATTTTGTGTTGTGTGATGTCGCAGGGGCGGCTGCGTATCCGCCCGCTATATTATGGCAGCTTTTTGACAAAATATAAATTTAAAGTACGGTTTCAAAACCAATGTCGCCATGTTCGCCGGCGGCTAAACCATATCCTATTTTATTTACATCACCTGCGCCGAGGGTTATCAGCAAATCACCTTTGCCGACGCGCGGCTTTAAATACCTTGCAATCGCTTTCATATCGCTCATATAAACAGCGCCTTTAATCTTTGCCGCAAGGTCGCACGAATGGATTGTTCCGTCATATTCCTCTCTTGCCGGGTATACATCAGCTATCAAAATATGATCTGCAAGCTTTAAAACCTTTGCAAAATCGTCAAGCAGCGCTTTTGTTCTGCTGTAGGTATGCGGCTGAAATACCGCCCATATCTCGTTATATCCCATAGTTTTTGCCGCCTCAAGCGTTGCTTTGATTTCGGTCGGATGATGTGCATAGTCGTCCACTATGTCACAGCCGTTCAGCGTTCCGATATGCTCAAAACGGCGCTTTGCACCGCCGAACTCAAGCAAGCCGCTTTTTACCGCCTCCATCGGCAAGCCGAGAAAGTCCGCGGCTGCGGTTACGGCAAGTGCGTTTAAAATATTATGCTTGCCGGCAACTTTAAGGGTTATATCAACTATATCTTCGCCGCGGCGGCATACCGTAAATGACGGACAGCCCTTGTCGTTTTCTTTTATATTTTTTGCAGTGTAATCGACATTTTTATCGTCCAGACCGTAAGACACTACTTTTCTGTCTACATTTTGCACAACTTGGCATACGTTTTTATCGTCAGAACAAACAATAATGCATCCATAGGGTGAAGTAAGGCTTGCAAATTTCTCAAAAGATGATATAATATGGTTGATATTACTAAAATAATCAAGATGGTCTTCCTCTACGTTTGTTATGATAGACAAAAATGGCTTGAAGTGCAAAAAGCTTTCGACATATTCGCATGCCTCAAGCGCAAGGTAGTTTTTCCTGCCTAATCTGAAGTTTCCGCCGATTTGCGGAAGCTCACCGCCGACAAGTATTGTCGGATCCGTATTGGCAGCCATCAGAACCAGGGACAGCATAGAAGTAGTGGTAGTCTTTCCGTGAGTGCCTGCAACGGCAATGGGATGCTCATAATACTCCATCAGAGCGCCCAAAAGTTCTGCACGCTCCAGAACAGGGATGCCGAGCGAGCGAGCCTTTACAAGCTCCTGATTGTTATCCGCTATTGCGGCAGTATAACACACCAAATCCGGCGAATCTATATTATCGGCGTTTTGACCTATATAGACGCGGACACCCAAACCGCCGAGTATATCTGTCATATGCGACCGTTTTGCATCAGAGCCGGAAACCGTATATCCGAAATCAACCAGCATATGTGCAATGGCGCTCATACTAATTCCGCCTATGCCGATCATATAAATATGTGAATTGGGCTTTAGTTGGGACATCGTGAAATGACGCATCAAAAAACCTTCTTTCTTAAAAGTTATATATATTTTACCATATAAGGACGTTCTTTTCAATGGTAAATTAGCTTTTAAAAAATATTTCATAGTAAAAAAATAACAAGAAAAACAAAAAACCGACAACAAATGAAAGGGGGGATAGACGTATGCAGATTACGGATATCAGAGTCAGAAGAATTAACGCGGACGGCAGAATGAAGGCTGTAGTTTCTGTTACATTTGATGATGCATTTGTAATTCATGACATTAAGGTAATAGAGGGACAGGACAAGCTTTTTATAGCTATGCCGAGCAGAAAGACTCCGGAGGGGGAGTTTAAGGATATAGCACATCCTATAAACGCAGAAACCCGCGAGCTGCTTCACAGCAGTATTCTGCAGAAGTATCAGGAGGTTCTGGAAGAAGCCGAACATGAGGCTGAGGCAGAATAATACATATCTGATATAAAAAGGAGCTGTCTGATTTTTAGACAGCTCCTTTTATTCTTATCATCCCGCTTCGCGCTGATGACGATACTTCTCTCTGGTTGCATATCCGCCGCGGATGTGCCGTTCCTGTTTATTCTCGGTAAGAATTTTTCTTACATCCGCAGCCAAAATCCTGTTGATTTTGCTTAATCTCTCTGTTATATCTTTATGTACGGTAGATTTGCTAATACCGAACTTTTTGGCGGCTTCTCTTACAGTACATTTATGCTCAATTATATAATTGGCAAGCTCTACGGTTCTTTCTTCGATATAACACCTCACATATATTGCCTCCCATACTATTTGTTCATGCTGAACATTAGCTATGGTTTAATATATGCACAAACCGTTTGCTCTATGACAATTATCGGTCAGTCATAAGCGTAAATCAGCTGTTCAATCTTAATCCGTCACTAAACGCCTTGCCGGCTACATCGCCAAGTTTGCGATAAGTATGATGCACCGGATCATAGGTGATAGGACTAAATTTATTCAAATCAACTTTGCCGTTCTCGTCAAGAATTCTCTCGTCAGCACAAACATTTACAATTTCGCCGACGAGTCTGCAGGTTTCTTCATCATAGCTGATAAGTTTACATTCAAGCGCCATAGGCAGTTCATCAAAAAGCGGAGCGTCAACAAATTCACTCTTTGCGGCGTGCCAGCCTGCTTTTTCAATTTTGTCCGGCTCTTTGTTACCCGAAACAATGCCGACATAGTCGCACGCAGCAACATTTTCCGCATCTGCGATGCTCACGGTAAATGCACCTCTTGCAATAATGTTTTTAGTGGTCTTGTGTTCTGCGCTTATGCAGATTGAAATTTCTGTTTCTTCGCTGATTCCGCCCCAAGCGGCATTCATTGCATCAGGTTTTCCGTTCTCATCATACGAGCCGATAATAAGCACCGGCATGGGGTATAAAATAGCTTTTGCACCAAAATTCTTTCTCATAATTTTTCACTCCATTCTTTTTCTTTAAATCCAACTAAAACAAAATCTTTGCCGATTAAAAGCGGACGCTTAACTAACATTCCGTCTGCAGAGAGCAGACCTCTCGTTTTGTCGTTGATAAATGGGTAATATGATTTTTTATAGCTTTACATTCCGTATTTTTCTAAATCGACTCTGCCGTCAGGCTCAAAGACAATGCCTTCCGATTCGAGTAATTCCCTTTGAATTTCGTCACCGCCGAAAGCAAATGCGGGGGCAAGCCTTCCTTCGCGGTTTACCACTCTGTGACAAGGGATAACAAACGGCTCCGGATTATTATGCAAAGCATAACCCACAACTCTTGACCAGCGCGGATTGCCGGCAAGAAACGCTACCTGCCCGTAGGTCGCAACCTTGCCTTCGGGTATATTTTTAACAACTTCATATATTTTTTCAAAAGTATTCATAAAATCCACCTGTCATTTTTAATGTTGTTACAACTTAAACGCCTATATTCAAATAGCGGTTTGCCTGCTTTATTTTCGGCAATCAGAGCGTCAAATATACTGATAGCGGTATATCTTTGTATAACATAATCAGTTATTGAGTGCCTCATACGGCGCTGCGGTTTCGGCATCTTTAAATTCCTGCTTTTCATAGTATCCAATCAGGCTCCCGTTGTCATCACGCAGAGCGACCATGTATACATCTTTATTTTCCTTATCATTATGATATGTAAATATAATGTTGTTGTCCTTGCTTTTGCTAAACCACGCAAGAACCTTATCTATCAGCTCATTCGACTTTGCATTGTGGCAGTTTTTCAGATTATCTCCGGTTAAATCTCTGTGATAGCGCTTTATCGCAGACGGGTTCATATATACGATAACGGATTCTGTATCGCACACAACAATAGGTGCGGTGTCCTGATCTATTATGCTTTTAAATAATTTGTTTAACATTTGTTTTTACCTCGATTTAATTTAATATTTGCTGTTTTGCATTGGGCTTTTTGTGTCTGCGCGGAAATTATTGCTATATATGGGAAAAATGTTGAATTGATGTACGATGCGCGGACGTGGTATTATAGATAAAAGCTTATTTTTCTTCCAAAACAAGCGGAAACCGTTTTCTGTACTCACGCGGGGAAAGTCCGTAATAGCTTTTGAAAACCTTGGAGAAGTAGTTATAGTCCGGAATCCCGACCTTAATGCATACCTGATTGATTTTATCATCATCATTTGTCAGCAGCTCTTTTGCCTTTTCCATACGCAGCCGCAGAATATAATCGCCGATAGGAACATTAAAGTGTTTTTTCCAAAGCGAATAAAGACGGTTTTTTAGTTCCGTCACACTGATGCCGGGGTCTTTTTTTAACAAGTTCAATGCCTCTTTCAATACATCGACTTCCATTTGTAGCTGTTTAATTTGTTCCTGTAGTTCAGAAATGTCATGAGCCGGTATAGATTTTGTATTAAAATCAATATTTTCGCGTTTGATTTGTTTCTTTGATGACATAAGACCTGCAACTCCGTATTTTTGATACTGCCGATACCAACCATATATACTCATACGGCTATATCCTATTTCTCTTGATACATATTCTATACCTTCTCCAAGAGAAATGCAACGCTTTATTGCTTCTAATTTTAAATTTATATCAGGATAACGGGGATGTTCAGGTGCATTAATATATTTTTGTTGAATTTGATAAGGTTTACTTGGAGAACCATGATAATTCTGCTTATTTGCAAGCATATTTCTATACCAATCATACAGCGTATGTCGTGACGGATATCCTAGATATGTTATGGTTGCCTGAACAGATCCTAATCGCTCATATTCTTTTAATGCACGCTCCTTTTGCTCTTTTGTGTACATATATATTTTACTCCTTCCAGAGTCCAAGAATATGT
>CAJLFL010000034.1 GCA_905205855.1 uncultured Eubacteriales bacterium
AAAGTTTTCAAGCTGCATTATGGAGTATGTCAGCGGTACGGAGATTGACAATACATGCAGATTGATGAATAAAGACGATGAAATGAGTAGGTGAGTGAAATGAATAAAAGATTATGGCAGGAAGCAAAAAGTATTGTAAACGGCTTGACGTTAAAAGAAAAAACGGGTCAGCTTAATCAGGCAGTTTTCTTGGTGGGCGCACCCGAAACTTTTGATGCATTGGAGGAAAAAATCAAAAACGGCGAGGTGGGTGCGCTTGTGCTTGCGTGTTCGTCAACCGCGGGAAATGATGAAAAAGCAACCGTTCCGAGCGATGTCCTAGACAGGCTACAGCGTGCAGCGGTTAACAAAAGCAGGGCGAAAATTCCGTTGCTCTTCGGGCGTGACGTGATCCACGGGCATAGGGTTGTTTTGCCGGTTCCGCTTGCGCTCACCGCATCGTTCAACCCGGAGATCGTAAAAAACGGGTATGCCAACGTTGCAAAGGAGGCGGCGTCGGAGGGGATTAACTGGACTTTTACACCGATGTTGGATATTTCGCGGGATCCGAGGTGGGGAAGGTGTGTTGAGGGCATCGGCGAGGATCCTTATCTTGGGGAGAAGATGGCTGTGGCAATGACGGAAGGTCTGCAGGGAGAGGCCGGCGCCTGTGCCGATGACAGGATTGTTGCATGTGCGAAGCATTTTATCGGTTACGGCGCAGCTGAGGGCGGCCGTGATTATGCGAAATCGGAAATATCGGAATATACAATAAGAAATTATTATCTCAAAACATTCAAAGCGGCAGTGAATGCAAAGGTTGGAACGGTGATGAACTCGTTCAACGAGATCAGTGGAATTTCCACGGCGGCAAGCAAGTATCTTTTGACCGATATTCTGCGCGGCGAGCTTGACTTTGATGGGTTTGTCGTCAGCGATTGGGGGGCGATTGAACAAACGGTTGACCAAGGCGTTGCCGAAAGCAGAGAAGATGCCGCCAAAATTTGTATCAGCGCAGGCCTCGATATGGATATGGCTTGCGGATGCTATGCGGAAAACCTGGAGAGACTTGTTCTTAGCGGCAAGCTTGACGAGAGCATTGTTGACCAAAGTGCGCAGAGAGTTATTTATATTAAACTGATTGCAGGGCTTTTTGACAATCCATATACAAAAAAGTTTGATATTAACATTAAAAAACATCTGTTGGATGCAAAAAAGTGTTCGGACGAAACGATGGTTCTTTTAAAGAATGAAAACAACATTCTTCCGCTTGATAAAAATGCGAAAATCTTTGCGGCCGGACCGTTCTTACATGAAAAAAGGGCGCACAACGGCACCTGGTGCCTTGACGGTGATACCGATATTGTGGAATCGTTTTATGATGTGCTGAGCAAAGAGTGTAAAAATCTCACGGTTCCGAAAAGTCCGTATCTGCCCGACTCCGGATTAAGCGATGTGAGAAGCGGAAACGAGGCGTTGATTTTATTTTTCGGCGAAAGCAATGAAAATAACGGCGAGGCAAGGTGTGTGACCGATATTTCTTTTCCGGCTGAACAGCTTGAATACTTAAAGAAAATGAAAAAGTATCATATTCCGATCATAGGCGTTATGGCGTTTGGTAGACCGATTGCACTTGAAGAAGCGGAGCCGTATTTTGACGCGATTTTGTATGCTTGGCATTCGGGAACCTGTGCCGCACGAAGCTGTGCGGACATTCTGTTTGGAAAAGTTAATCCTTCGGGCAGGCTGCCGATGAGCTTTCCGCGCGTTACCGGACAGATTCCGATATACTACAATCATCCTAAGGGACCGCGTTTTGTAAACGGATACTATTATGAAAACGGACGTGATGGGTACAATTACATAAATACGCTTGCAAAGCCGATGTATCCTTTCGGCTATGGCAAGAGTTATACCGAGTTTGAATATAAAAATCTTACCGCAGACAAAACGGAGATTTGTCTTGAAGATTTGAAAAGCGGAGAGAAAATAACAGTGCGTGTGTCGGTAAAAAACATAGGGAAACGCTTTGGGAAAGAAGTTTCGCAGTTATATATCAATGATGTGCACGCTTCTATGACGCGGCCGTACCGTGAGCTTAAGGGATTTGTCAAAAATGAATTTGCGCCGGGTGAAGAGAAAATCGCGGAGTTCAGTATCGGATTTGATGAGCTTGCATTTTATAATGCAAAGAATGAATTTGAGGTTGAAAAAGGCGAATTTGAAGTTTACGTCGGTGCGGACTGCTATGCGGATGAATGCATAAAAATAAGAGTTGTTTGATTGAAGGAGGAGTGAAACGATGTACAGCAAACAGGATTTGATGAATGATTTAAAGGAAATGGGTCTTCAACCTACCGATACGGTACTTGTGCATTCATCATATAAGAGTATAGCAGGCGACCGGGGCATTGAAGGCGGCGCCGAGACAGTGATTGACGCCTTTATTGAGTATTTTGGCAAAGACGGTCTGATTGTTTTCCCAACGCTTACATGGAAATTTGGTTTTTCGTTTAACGATCAGGGTGAGTATATTTGTGACGAAGTAGGAAATGATGAGTACAAGCCCTACGGCAACCGATTTGATGTGAGAAACACGGATTGCCGGGAGCTTGGTATACTGCCGGAGCTTTTTCGGCGCAGAGAGGGCGTGATTCGCTCGCTCTCTGCAACCCATTCGGTGGCGGCATTTGGAAAAGATGCAAAGGCGTTTTGCGAAGGAAACGAAAAGGTCAAAACAACGCTTGGCTGGGATTCGCCCTGGGGTAAATTTTATGACCGAAATGCCAAAATGTTGTTTTTGGGAACGACCATGGCCTGTAATACGTACATGCATGTCCTGGAGGAACGCGCGAATGTTCCCGGATTGATTGAACCGACGGTGTACCATTATGAAATCGTGGATTATGACGGAAAGGTAATACCGGTAGAGATTCGCAGACATGAGCCGGGACACAGTCATTACTTTGACAAAGTCCGCCCGGAGCTTACCGCGGCCGGTATTGTAAAAGACGCGATGTTTGGCTCTGCCGTAACACAGGTGGTAGACGTCAGAGCGGAAACCGACTATATGATGAAAAAATTTAAGGAGGAGCCGTTTATCTTCTTCCACGAGTATAATCAATAGGGAGTGTTGTACGGCAGCATATATATTTTTATAGAGGCGGCGGCGAAAGCTACCGCCTTTTTTCGTTTTCGATTTCCGATGGGATTGTTGTGCATCATTGGTTCAGATTTCGCCATAAAAAGGCAATTGGAAGTGCGTAAAAACGCAGATTTACCCAAAAAGTAAAAAACTGTACATGAAAGTAAGAATTTGTTTATTGAAAACCAATCGCCTTTGGGATTATAATTTAATTACAAAAAAAATTAATTTTTGTAAGCCTTTATGGTTAAAAAAACGAAAGCAACCCATCTTTGCACAGCGGGAGAATGAGCGGTCTTTGGAAAGAGGTTTCGTCGTCTTTTTTTGCCGGAGAGGTTTACGGCGAAGATGAAGGAGAGGTATGAATGAAAAAGTTAGTTTCTATGTTTTTGTGCCTGAGTGTGCTTTGCACATCTTTGGCCATTCCGGCGCTTGCATCCGGAGAAGAAAACGATCCGCTGGATGCAAACATCCTTGCGTTTGAAAACTTTGATGATGCAAGCGGCTGGACGTATGATTCGGCAGCAAACAAGCTTACTAAGGGAAGTGTCAGTGTAGGATGTTCTCCCGTAAGCGGTGAGAAGCCCGCTGATGTTACGATTGAGAACGGGAAGGCCAATTTTAACTATATCAAAGGGAATCAGTTTGTGAGCAGCATTAGTTATAAATTCCCATCTAAAAAGACATCGGGACGGTACATCATAGAATATAGCGGCACACTGGCAAACCCGAGCAAATTTACATTGAGGCCCAATTTTGAGTACAATGCAAGGCCTTCGGTTACAAGTTCGACCAGCGATGTAAGTCAAATGCTTGCCATGGATGATCAGGCGTCAAACGTATATTCTAATGGGTTGAGCGCTGTTACGGCGACGGCCCAGTCGGCTTATACAACGGGAAGTGCAGGCACAACCGAGGCTGTGCTCGCCATATCCAGCTACTATACCTCAAGCAGTTTTGATCACTTTGCGGTGATCGATGCAACCGGAGCGCTGAATTATGATATTACGGATATTACAAGAACCGGTGCAGTACTGAAAACTAATATGCCGATCTTCCTTGATACGGACAAATCAAGCGTAACGGTTGACGGTACAACGGGTGTTATAACCAAACGGGCAAATACCACCTGCGTTTATGATATAACCTTTGCAAGTACGCTCCCGGCGGGCAAGCATACGCTGATCGCCAGTCTTACCAATGTGTTTAACGATACGGCGGTTCGTAAAACAAGAAATGTTTCGCTTGTGTCCAATGAATGGACAGAGCCTGACTACATTTATCATTCGGATTTTGAGACAGACCCGATCGCAAGCCAAGAGTTAACGGCAGATGTTTATTTTTCCGGTGGCTATGCTGCGTCAACCCAAAACGGCGTATTTAATCCGCAGCAAGGCGTTGTTGAGTATGGTGTGGACAACGGCAAGCTGGGATTTCGAAATATTGCACCCGGCGGTGACGGAAATTTATGGCTAAGAAAGGAATTTAGCCAGCCCTTATCGCAAAAGAAGATTGTTTTAGAATTTGACGGCAGAGCAGGAACCTACGGTAATAACTATATCGTAATCAATTTTTCTGACCGATACAACAAGTTTACTACGGGAGACGGCACAAAAGAATATAGCGGCAGAACCACGGCGGTCATTGACAGAACAGCCCAAAAGGTTTCGGTATACGAAGACGACGTACTAAAGAATGAAAAGGAATTTAGTGCGGATATCAATAATCTGGGTATCGGATCCTTGATTGCCTGGAGAAAGCATCCGATTTTTGACAAGCTTTCCATTGTTGGGGCGGATCAGGCCTTTGCACTTAAATTTGATCAGGTTACCACGTCCGGCGCTGTACTGAAAACAAATATACCGATGTTTGTTTCTGAGGCCGAGATTAAGGTTGACGGCAAGGCGGCCGTAATTGAAAAGATCGAGGGAGTCACCAATGCATATCAGGTTACCTGGGCAGAAAAACTTGCGGTTGGTGAGGAAAAAACCGCAGTGATTAAGGCAAAGAGCTATACAGGAGATACTTATGAAAATCTCAGTATCAAGGTGACGCCTTTAAACGATGATGATATTTCCTTTACGACAACACTTCCCGTAGAAAACGGCGATGGAATCTGCGGCTTTGACCAAATGACAGCAACGCAGGTATTGGGCACGGTAAGCGTTCCTGCATCGGCAACGGTAAAAATGTATGCAGCTGACGGAACAGAAGTGGCCGGCAATGCTATGGCAAAAGAAGGTATGTACATCAGAGTAACAGCGCAGAACGGCAATACCAAGGATTATGTACTTGCCTTTGCGAGCGTAAGACTGGATGATGTTTATTATACCAAGGACGAGACTTCGGCAACGACGCATGTTTACGGTAAGGCATACAAGGATATGCCCGCGTACATGCTTGTTGTAGCACAATACGACGGTAATGAGCTTCTGAATGCCGGCTTAGGTACGTTCCGTAATGATGACGGCGTGTTCACGGGCGAGGCAACGGTTGACTTAAAGACGGCGGAAAACTCTGTGATCAAGTCTTTTATCTTTAACAGAGACACGTTAGAGCCGCTCCAGACAAACCAGGAATGGAACGGGGCGCTTGACGGTGTAAAAATCATAACCATCGGCGACTCAATCACGGGAATGAGCAATCAAACTTATCCCTCGTACCTGGCTTCGCTGGGAGCCGAGGTCACCAATGTCGGCGTTTCGTCCACGGATATGGCTTGGGATACCAACGTTTGTGCATCCGGTGTTGCTGATGTTTTGGCAAAAAAGAAGAAGTCGGCAGACATCAGCACAAATTACACAGGTTCTCAAATCAATGAAGAAAGATTTGCGGCAATGGACAGTGCGGACATCACCAAAACCGATGTTGTAACAATCTTGTACGGAACCAATGACTGGGCCGGAAACGTTGATATCGCAAACCCCAGAAACCCCAAGGATATTACCACGGTTACAGGCGGTCTGCGATACGCAATCGAAACGCTGACTGCGGCAAATCCCAACATTAAAATTGTTGCAATCGCTCCGTTTTATCGGAATGTATGGGATGGCGTACCCAATCACTGTGCGGACGTTACGGAAAACAGAATCGGATATAAGATAGCCGACTATGGCAAAGCAATCGGAAAGGTTGCGGAGGAGTACAGTAATGTTTATTTCTTTGATGCATACGCAGAGTCGGGAATTAACAGATATAATGCAGATCATTATTTATCGGACGGACTTCATCCGAACGGTGCGGGACATGCGATGCTTGCCAATAAGATTTATACATTTATCAGAGATTATGTCATGACAAAATAAAAATGGAGGATAATAGGATGAAAAAGCTGGTAAAAACAATGGCACTGGTTACAGCGGCACTGATGCTTGTAACGGGGTGTGGTAAAAAAGAAGTCAAAGAGGCGTCGGATAATAAGCTGACTTACTGGGTTGAGTTTGGAAATCAGATTTCTACGGGCGTAAACAAAATGGGAGAGCTTCCGCAGTACAAAAAGATGCTGGAAGATCTTGGACTCGATGTTGATTTTATTCATCCCGTAAACGGCCAGGTGGCAGAGCAGCTTAATTTAAAGATTGCATCGGGCGACCTGCCGGATATTATCCAGTATCAGTTTGCGGAAAGCTATCCGGGCGGTGCGGCAAAGGCGTTAGAGGACAAAGTGATTATTCCGCTTGACCTTGACAGAGCGCCCAATCTTAAAAAGTATCTTTCCGAACATCCTGACATTGACAGACAGGTAAAGCTTGATGACGGAACATACTATTGTTTCCCGAATATCTACGGTGACGATTATCTGCTGACCTATACGGGCATTATTGTCCGTCAGGATATGCTTGATAAAATCGGTTGTCAGATGCCTGAGACGATTGATGAATGGACGAATGTTTTAACCAAGGCAAAGAACGAGCTTGGGCTGAGGGCGCCGTTCACTTTAGCGCTCAATTCTTCCTCGCAGTCTGCCTATTGGCTTCTGTCTGCGTTTGACCTTGCGCCAAACTTCTATGTTGATAACGGAAAAATCAAATACGCGCCAAATGAGGACGCAATGGAAGAGTATGTAAAGGTGATGGCGGATTGGTATAAAAAAGGCCTTATAGACACCAACATTGCCAATGTGGATTCCAAAACCATAAAACAGAATATGTTGAACGGTGATTCGATCGCAACGGTCGGAAACACCGGCGGCGGAATCGGTCAGTGGCAGCCCGCTTTAGAAGAAATCGATCCCAATGCAAATCTTCAGCCGGCGCCGTTCCCGACGAAGGTCAAAGGAGAAAAGCCGTTCTTTGGCCACAGAGTCAACGAATACATGTCCTTTGGAAGCGCTTGCATAACGCCGGATTGCAAAAATCTTGACGCGGCCTACAAGCTTTTGGATTACGGTTACAGTGACGAGGGACGGATGCTCTTTAGCTTTGGTATCGAGGGTGAGTCCTATGAAATGATTGACGGATATCCGACGTATACAGAGCTTATCACAAACAACCCGGAGGGCAAGAGCTTTAGCGACATGATCGGTATTTATACCTATCCCAACGGCGCTGCGCCTTCAGTGAGAGACGGCCGGTATATGGAACAGTTTGCCGCTCTTCCGGCACAGAAAAAGTCGATCGAGGTTTGGGGAGATACCCATGCAAAGGAACATTTGCTTCCGCCGATTACGTTTAGCAGCGACGAAAGCAGCAGAATCGCTGAACTTAAGCCGGAAATCGATACCTATGTTGAAACGGGCGTGTTAAAGTTTATCAGCAATATCGAACCCATGGAAAAGTACCCTGCGTTTAAAGAGGGATTAAAGAGCCTTGGAATTGATGAAGTTTTAAGCATTTACCAGGCTGCGTATGAAAGATACGAAAAGATATAATCACGGTTCTGTGTTCAAAAAACAGATTTTGCGATTTTTGGTTGGTTGTTGCATAACAGGGAAGGATTTCTTCCCTGTTATGCAAATTTAAAACGGATTTGAAAATAAGTAAGCTTTGACTTTTTACATAGATGATGATTTGCGTTTCATGAGGAGGAGAAAATGTTAGCACGAGCAAAAACGGGTATGATGAAAAAGAAGATCGGCCTTGGTGAAACATTAAAAAAGGATTGGCGGAAGAATAAGGTTGCGTATCTTATTGTGCTGCCTGTTTTAATATACTACATATTGTTTCATTATAAACCGATTTACGGCGCAATTATTGCATTTGAGAATTTTAGACCGTCGGACGGAATTATGGGTAGTGAATGGGTTGGTCTGGAACACTTTATCAATTTTTTTAAGAGCAGATCCTTTTGGACTGTTTTGAAAAATACCTTTTCGATCAGTCTTTCGTCTATTTTATTTGGGTTTCCTGCGCCGATTATTTTTGCGCTTTTATTAAACGAAATGACAAATAAAAAAATGGCCGGTGCGATTAAGACCATATCGTATATGCCATACTTTATTTCGCTTGTCGTTATTTGTGCGATGATAAAGACCTTTGTAGCGGGAGATGGGCTGATCGGCGGTGCAGTAAACTCCCTTCTCGGCACAAAGGGGAGTCTTTTGGACAGACCAAATTGCTTTGTTCCGATTTATATTATTTCAAATATATGGCAGGGCGTCGGCTGGGATTCTATCATATATGTGGCTGCCCTGTCGGGGGTCAGCATGGAACTTTACGAGGCTGCTGAGATTGACGGCTGCGGAAGATGGAACAAAATGCGATATGTTTCACTTCCGGGAATTGCAACCACAATTATTATCATGTTTATTTTAAAGGTTGGCGGTATGCTTTCGGTCGGATATGAGAAAATCATTCTTCTTTACAATCCGCTTACCTATGAAACCGCAGACGTCATCAATTCTTATGTATACAGAAAGGGTATCCAGGAATTTAATTACAGTTATTCGACAGCGGTGGGACTTTTTAACAGTGTCGTTAATTTCCTGCTTTTAATCATTGCCAATTCTGTATCGAAAAAGGTTTCGGATACGGGAATCATGTAGGAGGGGATAACTATGAAAAAGCATACACTTAACGAAAAAATATTTCAGCTGTTTTTGTCTCTCCTGATGATCGGAGTGGCGATTGTAATGGTTTATCCGATGTGGTATGTTATTGTCGGGTCGTTCAGCGACAGCAACGAGGTGATCCGAAGCGGCGGAAAGCTTTTGTGGGTAAAAAAATTTACGCTTGGCGCGTATGAGGTCGTTTTAAACAATAAGTCGATATGGAGCGGTTATGCAAATACCCTGTTTATTCTTTTTGTGGGGACGGCGCTCAGTATCTTTTTTACCATTCTCGGAGGATACTTTTTATCAAAAAAGAATGTTCTGTTTAAGAATGTCATTGCTTTTTTGGTTGTCCTGACGATGTATTTCAGCGGCGGTATGATACCGCATTACTTCAATATAAGACAGCTTGGCCTTTATGATACGCTGTGGTCGCAGATTTTCCCGGTGTTGGTTAATACATTCAATATGATTATCATGCGGACGGCATTTGAAAGCATTCCGCAAAGTCTGCCGGAGGCGGCCGGGATTGACGGATCGGGCGAGCTCCGAACACTTTTTAAAATCTTGCTTCCCTGCTGCAAGTCGACCATCGCTGTGCTGGTTCTGTACTACGGTGTGTCGTACTGGAATTCATGGTTTAACGCGATGCTCTATATGGAAAGCCGCGAGAAATTTCCGCTGCAGTTAATCCTGCGTGAAATCGTAATGTATAACCAGATGAAGGATGACGTTACGGCGGCGATGGACAGGGCCGATTTGTCAGAAACCATTTCCTATGCTACAATAGTGGTGGCGACGGTTCCGATTTTGGTAATATATCCGTTTATGCAAAGATATTTTGAAAAGGGCGCGATGGTCGGATCAGTAAAGGGATAATTCCAAGAAGGTGTTTTCGTGATACGCCGGGACGATATCCAAAATGCTTACAACAAAGGGGCTTGCGGTATGAAAAGTATCATAAAGGTTTTGGGCTTGGGTCTGTTTATTGCAGTATGCTTGTATGTACCTGTGAGCGCGCAGATCTATGAGGATGCAAACGGCTATATCTATTATGACGATTTTAAAACGGCGCCCGATGCGGAAAATGGCGAAACGGAGTTTTCTTCGCCGTTGAATCTGACAATGCAGCCGGACGGCGGTTTGAAAATTTCAAATGACGATATTGACGATCAGTATTTTCGGTCCTCAAAAAACCTGAAAACGCCGACAAACGCCGACCGGGTCGTTATGGAATACGCGGTAAGTAACCCGGAGGGTAAGACTTGGAGAAGCTACGCCTTTAAGCTTGTGATCGGCGGCCGGGAATATTTCCTTTTTGACCAGTATACAAACGGGTTTCGGAATGCTTTGTTTGGAGAATTTTATGTTGTGATTGACCGAAAGGCCGGGACGGCGATGACCTATACCAAGGGCGGCGAATTAAAGGCAACGACCGATATATCCAAAGCGAGCGGTGCCGTTTCGGGCATTGTTTTAAGACACCAGATACCGAAAACGGGATATATTGTTTTGGACTATGTTAAAATGTATGAGGTAAGCGATGCCTGTGAAATCAAAAACGCAAAAAGCGTCGCGCCGGATCACCTGGAACTTGCGTTTTTGCACCCCGTCGTTTCTGAGGAAACGAATATCGCGGATTATTTGTCCATTGACAATGCATCGATCGAAAGCGCAATCAAAAACTCGTCGGGAAGCTACACGGTAACATTAAGCACGCCGCTTGACTTTAACACCGCGGGCACGCTTAAAATCACCGATCTGCCGATGAAGTACACGACAGAAACAATCAACAAGGAAATCCCGTTTGCGGTGCAGGACGGAAAGACGGATGTGATTCTTTATGATGACGTGTCATCAGAGGCGCTGCCGTACTCTTTTTACGCAGATTCTGCCAAAACACTGGTAGTGCGCGATAATGAGAATCGAATAATGACCGTAGATAATAAAGAAGCCGGATATTCTTCTTTTTCATTTACGCCAAAAGGGTTGGGAGAAAAATACATCATCGATTTAAGACAAAGGTGCAGTTATTTTGGATTTAATTATGTAAGGCAATACTTTGGTGCAAAAAGTGTGTATTTTATAGAGAATGTTTCCAATCAGGGCTGGACAAATATGAGAATATTTGTGAATCTGAAAGACAATACATACAGCAGTTATATCGACGACCGGCATATCGGGACGGACGTGATTTTGGAAGGCAAAACGGCGGATGAGCTTATGAAATTATACGCGGTTATGAGCTTTAACATGTATTCCAGAACCGGTGGAAAAAACCAGTTTAAATATGTTGCGGTATACAATGCACCCGATTATTTTTCAGCGCAGGTGAAGGAGACCGGTAAGGATTATGCAATTATAACATTCAGCGTTCCCGTTGATGACACATCATTGAATGCATCCACCGTGAAGGTTGACGGTACGGGAATCAAAAGCATCATTCCCTGTAATGACGGAACCAATTCTTACCGAATCAATTTTTCGCAGCCATTGCGGTTTCCGCATCAATATTTATTAACCTTAAACAATGTAAAACCACTTCATGCAGAGTACAGAGATTTAAGCAAGACATTTTATATCACGGCGAAGGAGCCTTCGCTGTATATAAAGGAAGCCGGGTATTTTCAAGGCGATAAGGAGATTGTCCCCTCATATACGGCAAAGTCCTTTTCTGTTCGGGGCGTCATCCATGCAGACGATTCTGTAATAACAGAAGATGATCTGGTGGAGGTATGCACGGCGGTATATGTAAAGGATGAGAAAGACAGGCTCTCCATGGATTCAATTACGACAGAGCGCGTGATGATCGTGAAGGGAAAACAGGAATATGATTTTGAGGTTCACGTTTTTCCCACATCGGTTTTCGCGGATAAAGAGGTTATCGTTAAAAACTATATTTTGAAGAACAAAAAAATGCTGAACGATTAAGGAGGTTTTGCTATGAAAAATATCATAAGGGGTTTGATGTTAGCGGTAATATTTACGGCGTGCTTGTATATCCCGGCGAATGCGCAGATCTATGAGGATGCAAACGGCTATATCTATTATGACGATTTTAAAACGGCGCCCGATGCGGAAAATGGCGAAACGGAGTTTTCTTCGCCGTTGAATCTGACAAGGCAGCCGGACGGCGGTTTGAAAATTTCAAACGACAATATTGACGAGCAGTATTTTCAGTCCTCAAAAAATCTGAAAACGCCAACAACTGCGGATCGGGTTATTATGGAATATTCGATCCGTAATCCGGAGGGTAAGACTTGGATGAGTTATGCCTTTAAACTTGTGATCGGCGGCCAGGAGTATTTTCTTTTTGACCAGTATACAAACGGGTTTCGGAATCCTTTGTTTGGAGAATTTTATGTTGTGATTGACCGAAAGGCCGGGACGGCGATGACCTATACCAAGAGCGGCGAATTAAAGGCAACGACCGATATATCCAAAGCGAGCGGCGCTATTTCGGGTATTGTTTTGAGACATCAGGTAATCAAAACAAGATACCTTGTTTTGGACTATATTAAAATGTACGAGGCAAACGATGCCTGCGAAATCAAAAATGCAAAAAGCGTAGAGCCGGATCGCCTGGAGTTTGAGTTTTTATACCCCGTTGTCCCTGAGGAAACGAATATCGCAGACTATCTTTCCATTGACAATGCATCGATCGAAAGTGTAACAAAAAATCCATCGGGGAGTTACACGATAGCGTTAAGCACGCCGCTTGACTTTAACAGTGCGAGTACACTTAAAATCACCGATCTGCCGATGAAATGCACGACAGAAACGATTAACAAAGAAATTCCGTTTACGGTGCGAGATCGGAAAACCGTTGTGGATTTCAGCCTTGACACAGAGTATCTTGTAGCAGGCGCAAGAACGGTGACGGCATCGCTGCAGAACGAAAGACCTGTCGTGGACGCGTATCTGACGGCGGTGTATCACGGTGCGGATCACGGCTTTGTTTTAGCGAAAAAAGCGATTACCACGGCGCCCGGAACACAGACGGTGACCATTACAATCCCCAAAGGAATAGAGGGCGGAAGGCTGGAAACCTTTGTGACGGAAGATCTTGCGTCGGCACAGCCTGTCGGCAAAAAGACAATTTTTACTTCGGGATCAACGATAAAACGACCAACAGAGAGGAGAAATCACAATGAAC
>CAJLFL010000035.1 GCA_905205855.1 uncultured Eubacteriales bacterium
ATAAGCGGTAATACAATATATGCAGAATCTGTTGCAGAGGGAACCATTGGATATATGCTGACAGCATTAAGAAAAATTCCTTTTTATATTGACTTAGTCAGAAACGGCGGATGGCATGGTGATGGTTATTTTTCTGAAGGCTTACTTGATAAAACGATAGGCATAGTCGGAATGGGGACAATTTCAGGATATTTAATTAAGATGCTTCAAATGTTTAGGGGTAATATTAAAATATTTTCCTCACACGAAATTGATAAAGCGTATCTTGATGATAATAATGCAACACAAGTATCTCTTGAAGAAATTTTTTCAACCTGTGATATAGTAAGCGTGCACTCGGCAATGAATGAAAAAACCCGAGGTATGATTGGTAAAGAGCATTTTGATTTACTAAAAGATGGAGCTTTGTTTATAAATACTGCAAGAGGTGCAGTAGTTCGGGAAGATGAAATGATTGAAGCATTAAAAGAGAACAGATTTTTTGCATTTTTGGATGTATATTGCACAGAACCATTGCCACTTGATAGTGAATTAAGAAGCCTTAAAAATATTTACGCTATGCCACATATGGGAGGACCAACATTAGATAGACGAGCCGTTGTAACGAAAAGACTTGCAGATTCTATTATAAAAATATATAATGGTGAAGAAAGTGAACTTGAAATAAGCAAACAAGCAGCTAGCAGAATGACTGTGGGAGCATAAGGTATATAAAATGGCTTCTTGTAAGAAAAGTTGCTTTAAATTTTCAACAAAAATAACATAAGACTAGAGGTAATCATATGGATGTAAAATATTTTGATAAATCAAAGGGTATAATTTCCAAAATCTGTGCAAATGGAGTCACAGTGCCTTTTTATAAAGATAAGGGTCCGTCTTTTTACTTTATAGATGATGGAAAATCTGAAAATATAGAGTTAAGTGAAAAAAACGGAATCTACACAGGTGAAAAATGCGGAATAGAAATTTCTGTGACTCATCTGTTAGAGGATGATTTTCTTTCTCTTGAGGTCCATATAGAAAACAAAACAGATAAAGACTTTATGCCTGATGCAATAGGCTTAAAGCTTGGTATAAATTCATATATGACGGAATATCCAGAGTGGAATGACAAGTTTTTTCCAAGCTATTTAAGATGTGAAAAGACTCATTTTACAGGATATTTTATGTCGCCTCTTGGAAGTGTTGCCGCAGTGGTATGTGATAGTCCTATTACTGCATGGGAACTTGATTATAACTTTTTAGATGATGAGGAAAATAACTGCGGTGGACACAGAATATGGACGGGGAATCTTCTTTTTACAGTAAATGATAAGCTGCCGGACCGTCATCCCGATAACTTAAAAGGAATTAAATCGGGCGATAAGCTTAAAAGAGTTATCAATATATTGCCACTGGGCAGTATTAAAGATTATAAAAGAATAATTTCAGAAAAATTTAATATTCCTATGCTTGGGTTTGATAAATATACCGTTGCAAAGGGCGAAACTGTTAAAGCTGAGATTTTCAGTCCTGAAGAAAGTGTTATAAAGGTTAAAAGTCCAAGCGGTAAAATAACAGAAGCAGAGAGCTTTACACCCGATGAATATGGTGTGTATACCATATGTGTAACAACAAAAAGCGGTAAAATCTGTGAGGGTAAGGTTTATTGCCGTCATGACTATGGATGGTATTTAAAGGCTGCAAGAAAAAATGCAGTCTACAAGCCACAGAAGGCATCAACTCATACAGAAAGCTGGTATGGACATTTTTCAGCTTTTCTTGCACAAAAGCATTATCCCGATAAAGCCTTAGACACGCTTGCAAAGGCAAACTTTGATGAAATAATGCCGTATATGTATAATTTTGAAAAAGGTGAGGCGATAGTCATTCCGTGGCGAATACAAAATGTTGCACTGCTTTTAAGTCTGCTTGTAGATTTATACGAAGCGGATATGGAAAATAATAAGATATATCTTGATTATGCAAATAATATGGCAAATGAGCTTTTAAAAAGACAGTCAGAAGATGGTGCCTACAGAAATAAAAATACACATTATACATCTGTTATATACATAGCTAAAAGTATGCTTGAGCTTGCACTATGCGAAAAAGACATATATCCCGAACGATATGAATTACATTATAATTCTGCAAAAAGAGCAGTGGATGATCTTAAAAAATTAAGAGAAAGAATAGGAACAGAGGGCGAACACACATTAGAAGACGGAATGATTACCTGTTCTGCTCTTCAGCTTGGTTTTTTTGCACTTACCTTAGAAAATGAGGAAGAAAGAAAACCGTATATCGAAGCGGCTGAATATTTAATGAATGTTCATAAATGCCTTGAAGAACTGGAAACTCCTGATTGCAGAACGAAAGGTGCAACGCTTAGGTTCTGGGAAGCTCAGTATGATGTTATGATAAAAGGTAATATGATGAATACTCCTCATGGATGGACATCGTGGAAGAATTATGCCACATATTATCTCTATCTTTTAACAGGAAAAGAAGAATATCTTAAAGACACATTTGATACAATGGGAGCTTGTCTTCAGATGGTGGATGAAAATGAAAACTTAAGATGGGCATTTATAAAGGACCCTTGGAGAAAAGTTGAAGTTTTAGTGCCTGATTTTGAAATGCCTCTGAAAGATGGCTATGAAAGTGTGCCCTCTGATATTGAAAAAGGATACAGAGGTAAATACGAAATTAAGACAATCGGCGAAGAATATGTTGATATGGTTTCAGGCTGGTATAGAGTGGGAGAGCAAAAAATAACCGGCGGTTATCAGATTTGTCCGCTTATTTATGCTGATTATGAAATAATGGCAGACAATCAGGGCGGCGCTTGTGATAATGATGTTCACGAGCATTTTAAGTGCCTTGAAGAAACTCTTTTGAAAAAGTCATTTGTGATATTAAGAGAAAATGAAGTAAGAGGATACAACTGCTCTGTTATTTTAAAAGAAGATAAGATAGAAGTTATCCCTTACGGCGAATGTGACTTTGTTCATATAAATACAGACAGACAAATCAAAATTGTTGTTAATGATAAAAAATATGTTGTAGATAAACGTCTTGAAATGATAGAAATATGAGGTTATTATGCAAAATTTAATTAATGAGAATTTTGAAAATTGGGAAATGGTTGTTTCAGCCGATTGTGAAGGAAGCTTTGAATATACTATATCAGAAAACGGCAAAATTGCAACTATATCCGACTTGAGAGAAACAGCAGCAATGAAACGTTTGATGTAATCTTTTTCTATCAAAAACAATATAACATATAAGCTTGATATATTATTTGAGTCGGAATGCTTAAAAAGTTCTTGTTCGGGTTGTCGGGAATACATATAAATCGCATATTACTTATACAGAATACGAGAACGGAATGTTACACTTGTATAGGAACTCTTGAAATTCCTGATATGGATTTGATGCCTGAAAACAACATTAAAATCCACACAAGACAAGGTGTAGATGTTCACTTTGATACAAGAGCCTGTGTAGCAGTATGATACAAAAATAGTAATATAAAACGAGAGTTCTCATAGAAATCGTTAAATCCTATAAGAACTCTCGTAATGGTGCGAGTGTTCTTACAGGACTTAACGAAAAATGCAGTAAAATCAAGGGTTTCAGACAGTCGATAAACGGTATTAACTTAATTTATAAGTACATTCACTCTCAATATTAATGCAACTTTGAGAACATAAACCAGATATAAATAATAAATTATTTATGGCTTATATAATACTCTAATTGATAAACTTATATAATACTCTAATTGATAAATAGTATTGACTTTTTATGTAGCATATGCTATACTATTTAATGAGTGCAATATAGCATATGTTATAAATGGAGGAATAGTAATGATTTTTTCTGAATTTGTAATTTCTGTAAGAAGAAAATTGAAATTAAGCCAAAAACAATTAGCTTCTGCTATTAATGTTAGCTATTCTACTATTAATCGTTGGGAGAATGGGCATGTTGTTCCCAGTAATTTGGCCGTAAAAAGTTTTTACGATTTTTGTGAAAATAATTTTATTGAAATACCTACAGACATGTTATAATTTTCTAATTTATATTTAGAGTATTTAAGGAGGCAACTTAACGCTATGGCACGAGCTGATTTGTTATGTGAATTAATTAAATATGGGCTGATTAATGATTCTGTAAGTTTTAGGAAAGCTGCAGAGGCTTTGTGCGCGGAGGAACGTTCAAAACAACATACAGTCTTGGCAAGTAAAATTGAAGATTTGCTTAGAGTCGGGCAAAGACATATAATGAAAGAAAATGATATACAACCTTCTGTTTTGCGAAACGGAATAAGTGAACAAAATCTTTTCTGGGAAAAAAATCCACAAAAAAGATTAGATCATTTAGTCTTACCCAACTATGTTAAAAAGTCGTGTCAAGACTTGATTTTAGAGCAAAACAGAGCTGAAGTATTGCAATCATATGGTCTTAGTCCAAGAAATAAGTTATTGCTAATTGGTCCTCCCGGTAACGGAAAGACCTCGTTGGCAGAAGCGATTGCAGAGTCATTAATGATACCTCTCCTAACAGTTCGATATGAAAACATAATAGGATCATATTTAGGAGAGACTGCCTCAAGATTATCTAAGTTGATTGATTATGCAAAAACGAGACAATGTGTTTTATTTTTTGATGAATTTGAAACTTTGGGTAAAGAACGTGGTGATATTCATGAAACTGGAGAAATCAAAAGAGTGGTTAGTTCATTGCTTTTGCATATAGATTCTCTGCCGAGCTATGTTATCGTGGTTGCTGCTACAAATCATGAATCACTTTTGGATAAAGCAGCATGGAGAAGATTTCAAATTAAGTTAGATATTCCAAAACCATCAAGAAGTAATCTTGAATATTTCTTTAAAATGTTTGAAAAAGAAAGAAACTTTAATTTGGGACTTCAACCTAGCACATTAGCGAAAAAAGCGTTGGGATTAAGTTATGCTGAAGCGGAAGAACTTGCACTAACGATTTACAGACAATATGTTTTAAACTTACCTAATGCTAATGAAAAAGACATTGCGGAAAAAGTTCTCAGAAATTGGCAGTTACAAATTATGACAAATGCTGAAAAGAAAGAAGATGAATATATATGCAGGAAAGACCAATAATCCTTTTTCCAAACCCAGAAAAAGCAGACCGCGAAACAAAAACTCCCTTTTTTTCAAGAATTCAAAAGCCCTCTTTTGGAAGGCAGTATAATCGATTACAGCCAACCTTTTCTGCTTTACAGAATGCCTATGAACAAAAAAACTTAAAAATACAACAATCTCCTATTGGAATAAATCCTGATTTTGCACTTGTTTTTGAAATTATTGGAACAGTTTCTAATTTTTATACGGCAGTTAAAAATTGTGATGGTTTAGAATGGATGTTTGATAAAGATTATGATAATTTTGAACCGGATAATGATTTTTATAAAATAAATGAATCAGGTCAAAAAACAAACGAAATTTTAAATGGTAAGTTATATTGTGTTATGTCTAATCAACAGGCAATAACACAATTGCTTTCGCTTTGGCAAAGACATCAAAATGGGGAGACAGAGGTTTTCAAACGAGGTTTTGCAGGACTACGAGATGTCTTTGTAAATATAAAAAATATTCGAAAATGGGATGCACAAGATAGAATATCAGAAACTTTCGCAATAGAGTATTGGAGAGAAAGTCTCTCTTTTGATGGAGATATTGCCATTCCATTTGAAATAGAATTATTTTATAGATCAGATGATTCAAAACGTAGAATGGCTACACAGGCAATATTCTATGAGATTGAAAAGCTAAATGGAAAAATCCTTCAAGAGTGCATTATCTGCGACATATCATACCATGCGTTGTTAGTAGAACTGCCTAGGAACGCAATTGAAGGTCTTGTTAATAACTATGATAATATTGAATTAACCCAAGTTGATGATATTATGTTTTTTCGCCCGACTTGTCAATCTGCTTTCACTGTCAATACGGATACTCAAGATTTTGAATATACAAGAGTTTCAAGCTCCGAAATTACAGCCCAACCCATTGTTGCTGTTTTAGACGGAATGCCAATGCAAAATCATGCGCTATTACAAAATCGATTAATTATTGATGATCCAGATGATTTTGCCACGGGTTACGAAAGTAAATATAGAATACATGGTACAGCTATGAGTTCACTTGTTATATATGGTGATTTAAATCGTAATGATGAGGCGATAAACAGTCCTGTATATGTAAGACCAATATTGAAACCAAAACAAGTTGGCTACGACAATGTTCTCGAATGTGTACCTGATGGCACTCTATTTGTTGATATTCTGCATCGGGCTATATTGAGAATGGTTGAGGTTAATGGCGCTGATACACCTGTTGCTCCAACTGTAAAAATAATTAATCTTTCTGTTGGTGATCCTGTAAGACAATTGATTGCAACAATGAGTCCTGTTGCAAGATTGCTTGATTATCTGGCATATAAATATAAGCTTTTGTTTATTATAAGTGCTGGAAATCATCAAGAAATAGTAAACTTTTTATCAGAGAAATTTTCTAATTTTAAATCTGCTCCTATGCAGGATAGAAGCAAATTATTTTTTGATGTTATTCGTGAGAATCAGCGTAATATGAGGGTTTTATCTCCAGCAGAAAGCATTAATAGTATAACTGTGGGTGCATTATATGATGATTTCTGCAATATAAATGAAAATGATCAGTTTGCTTTTGCAGTTGAACAAGGTTTGCCGAGTCCTGCATCTTCTTTTGGCAAGGGCTATCGTTCAATAATAACACCTGATTTGTTTTATTTTGGTGGCAGAAAATTTGTACGTGGAAATTTTAATGACGGTATTAATTGGGTTTTAAGTAACCGTGAACCCGGGTGTAAAGTCGCTGCTCCATATGGAGATGGTAGTTCATCAGGACAATCTTTTTCTTTTGGGACAAGTGACGCTGCTGCTCAGATGACACATGAAGCTGTTAAATGCTTTAATACCTTAACAGAAGTATTTGTTTCAGAAACAGGAGGCGAAATTCCAGATGATTTTAAAGCAAATCTTGTTAAGGCAATGTTGACTCACGGTGCAACATGGGAAAATGTCTCTGAACTGTTGTCAAATGCCACTTCTGATTCTCCTAAGCAGTTAGCCAAATGGATTGGAAACGGTATACCAGATATAGACAAAGTTAGGGAATGTGCCAAAAATAGAATCACGCTTATTGGAACAGGCTCTTTAAAGAAAGATGAGGGCGATGTATTTCGTCTTCCGCTACCTGTTGATTTTTCTTCACAACTTATAAAAAGGAAATTAACTGTAACACTTGCTTATTTATCTCCTATTTCACCAAATAGGCAGTTGTACCGCACTGCACAATTATGGTTTAATGTCGAAGATACGAAAAAATTGGTTCCAGAACGCCAAAATACCGAATGGCAAACAGTACGAAAAGGCACATTACAGCACGAGATTTTTATTGGAGAAAATCCGATTGTTTGGAATGATGATGAAATCGTTATTAAAGTTAGTTGCAAGGAGGATGCTGGAAAGTTTAAAGAATCAATTCCATATTGTCTATTTGTTAGTTTTGAAATAGCAGAGGGGTTAGAGATAGATTTATATTCAAAAGTTTTAACTAAAATCAAACCACATGTTCCAATTGCTAATTTATAACAAATTACATATTGAGGATTGCAGTTTCACATATGTTATTTCATGTAGATAACATAAAAATCAAACAAAAAAATCCTGTCATTCGATATAAAATTGCGAATGTTCTTACAGAATTTACAATGTTAAAACCTAATAAAATCAAGAAAAAAAGAAACCGGAACAGTCAAATTCTGCTGTTCCGGTATGGTGCGGATAAGAGGACTTGAACCTCCATGAAATTGCTTTCACATGGACCTGAACCATGCGCGTCTGCCAATTCCGCCATATCCGCAAATATTTGATGTTGGCTTAGCAAAGTCAACATCAAATATATTACAACAAATAGAGTTATTTGTCAAGTATTTTTTTAAAGATATTATTATTTGTTTGATGTATCAAGATAGGCATGCGGAATATTGCCGACAATAATTGTTTCGGCAATGGGAACTGCGGTCACAATTTCCGAATCAACACTGCTGCCTATTCCTGCTATCTTTACAGGTATTCGTATATTTGCGGACAAAGAATATTTTGTCTGATTTATACCGGCAGAAGAAAATTCGTCCTTAAATTCTATAACGGCAGAGCTTATTGCAAAGACTTTGAGTCTGAGTTTTATGCCGGCTCCTGTCAAAGCAGAATCCGAAAAAAGCAAACCGGCAGGTATGCGGATATCTACGCTTTCTATATTATCAATACGGTTTTGAACATCAAGCGCAAGACTTGATTTGAGTTTATTGACGTTGTTGTGATCCGCAGAAACAGAGTTGATGCTGCCGTCTTCATTTCTTTCCGTAATTATCAGACTGCGGGCATCTATGTTTTCTTTAAGCAGGATGTCATTTACGGATTCATTGACGGAAGTTGTGACGACCGAGGTCAGCCTTGACATTGCGGCTTGCTGTGCAACGGGGCCTATACGTTTTTCAATTTTGCAAAAGGTGAGGAATGAAGCCGAAAAAATAACGGCAGGTACAAAAAGTAATGCCAAAAGGCGATGCGTGGCAGGCCGACGCGGCTTTTTGTGCGGACACCGAAGGCGATATTTGAATTTTCGCCATGCAATAAACATAAAGATACCTCCTTCCGTATGCCTAAGATAATCTATCATTATAATATGCACCGGGCGGATTGCGGTGCCGGGCGGCAGAAAAAATATGAAAATATTTTCAAAAAAATATTGACAAACTCTTTAATCTGTGGTAAATTAGATATACCTCTGTAAAAGGGGTTTTATTTGTGTGAACGGAAGCGATCTTTTTTAGTGAATTAAAAAAGTAAGAATTCGCTTTTTAAAAATGGATAAATGAGGTGAAATTATGCAGACCAAAATTACACTGGCATGTACTGAGTGCAAGCAGAGAAACTATGACACCACAAAGAACAAGCAGAACTGCCCGGACAGGCTTGAAATGAATAAGTATTGCAGATTCTGCAGGAAGCATACCCTGCACAAGGAAACCAAATAAACAGGATATCTGTTTAAAGGAGAGTAGGATTATGGAACAGACAAAGCCAAAATTTTTTGCCAGAATAGCAAACTACTTTAAAGAAGTTAAGGTTGAAATGAAAAAGGTAGTTTGGCCGAGCTTTGCAAAAATCAGACAGAACACACTTATAGTTTTAATCTATGTGCTGATAGTCGGTCTGGTTATATGGGCTCTGGATATGCTCTTTACATGGGGTATGGCATTCTTTATAAACAGATAATAGGAATATTATGGCAAAAGCAAAATGGTATGTGGCTCACACTTATTCCGGATATGAGAATAAGGTGATGACTGACATTCAAAAGACCGTGGATAACCGGAATATGGGTGATGTAATTCAGGAAATCCGTGTTCCCATGGAAGAAGTTATTGAGATAAAGGACAACCAGAAAAAGGTTGTTGAACGCAAGATATATCCAAGCTATGTTATGGTTAAGATGATAATGACTGATGAAAGCTGGTACGTTGTAAGAAACACACGCGGTGTAACGGGCTTTGTCGGCCCCGGCTCAAGCCCTGTGCCTCTTTCTGATGAAGAAGTGGCAAACATGGGACTGGAGCATACAACGGTTCAGCTTGATTTTGGCATAGGCGACAGTATCAGGGTTAAATACGGCCCTCTGGAGGGATTTGTCGGTACTATCACCGATATTCAGATGGATAAAAAGAAGATCCGCGCAAAGGTTTCGATGTTCGGCCGTGATACGGATGTTGATCTTGAGTTCAATCAGATTGAGGCGTTGGTATAAATGCCGATTGTTTAAAGTTACCCACACGGATGATTCCGTTTTTATATGCTGCCCTATGCGGCGGCTTGTGGGAGGGAGGTTCGCGGCAGATGCGGAAATCCCGATAATACCACGTTTGTGAAACAAGGAGGTGTAATGAAATGGCACAGAAAATCACAGGTTACATTAAATTGCAGATTCCTGCAGGAAAGGCTACTCCTGCTCCTCCTGTCGGCCCGGCTTTGGGTCAGCACGGTGTGAACATCATGGACTTTACCAAGCAGTTTAATGAGAAAACACAGAAGGATGCAGGTCTGATTATCCCTGTTGTTATTACAGTATATCAGGATAGATCCTTCACATTTGTAACCAAAACTCCGCCGGCTCCCGTATTGATTAAAAAGGCTTGCAAAATTCAAAGCGGTTCCGGTGTCCCCAACAAAACAAAGGTTGCTCAGCTGAGCAAGGCAGATCTGCAGGCTATTGCAGAGCAGAAGATGCCCGACCTTAATGCGGCTTCTTTAGAGGCGGCAATGTCTATGATTGCAGGTACTGCAAGATCAATGGGCGTAACCGTTGAGGAATAATTTATTTGGTTATTTGTATTGAAATAGTGGGAGGAGCAGAAATGCTCTGTGAAACCACCATAGGAGGATTTAACATTGAAGAAAGGTAAAAAGTATCAAGACAGCGTAAAGCTGATTGAAAAGGGAAAGCTCTACGATCCGTCAGAAGCTTTGAATCTGGTTTGCAAAACTGCAACCGCAAAGTTTGACGAAACAGTTGAGCTTCACGCAAAATTGGGCGTTGATTCCCGTCATGCTGACCAGCAGGTTCGCGGTGCGGTTGTACTGCCTAACGGTACAGGTAAGACTGTACGTGTTCTTGTTTTTGCCCGTGAAGGCAAAGCAGACGAGGCAAAGGCTGCAGGCGCTGATTATGTTGGTGCAGAGGATCTGGCACACAAGATTCAGACTGAAAACTGGTTTGATTTTGATGTTGTAGTTGCAACTCCTGATATGATGGGTGTTGTTGGACGTATAGGTAGAATCCTTGGTCCTAAAGGTCTTATGCCTAACCCTAAAGCAGGAACAGTTACTCCGGATATAACAAAGGCAATCCAGGAGATTAAATCCGGTAAGATTGAGTATCGTCTGGACAAGACAAACATTATCCATTGTCCTATCGGTAAGGCATCTTTCGGTGCAGACAAGCTCAGCGAAAACTTTAACGCACTTATGGGTGCGGTTATAAAGGCAAAGCCGGCTGCTGCAAAAGGACAGTATCTGCGTTCGGTTACCATTGCATCGACAATGGGCCCCGGCATCAGAATTAACCCGAATAAGATTGACGGTTAATAATTAGCTGCAAAAAATTAAGTGAATATAATTCCGCAGACAGCAGGTGATTTGGCGTAGGCGTACACATAATGTACGCTTTGACCGAATCGTAAATCCTGCCGAGGATGGCATTAAATGTTTATTGCATTATATCCCCTCGTACTCTGTGCGCGGGGATTTTTAATACCGGCGGAATCAAAAATAAGAAAGGAGGATGTTACATTGCCAAGTCAAAAAGTTTTAGAAAGCAAAAAGGCGATAGTTGCACAGCTTACAGAGAGATTTCAGAATGCCCAGGCGGGTGTTTTGGCGGACTACAGAGGTCTTACTGTTGAACAGGATACCGCTCTGCGTGTAAAATTGAGAGAAGCAGGTGTTGAGTACACTGTTTTAAAGAACAGTCTTGTTCGTTTTGCGGTAAACGCAATCGGAATGGAAGAACTCGATCCGGTGCTTCACGGTCCGACAGCTATAGCTACCAGTGTGGATGACGTTGTTGCTCCTGCAAAGGTTCTGGTTGATTTTGCTAAGGAAAACGAAGCTCTTGAAATCAAGGGCGGATTTGTAGACGGTAAGGTTATCAGCCTTGACGAAGTAAAGGTCTATGCCGCTATTCCGTCAAAAGAGGTTCTTATCTCAAAGATGCTCGGTTCATTGCAGTCACCTATCAGCAAGCTCGCAAGAACATTGCAGGCTATTGTTGATGAAGAAGCTGTACCCGGACAGAAGTCCGCTGAGGAGGCTGTTCCTGCTGAGGAAACCGCTCCCGTTGAGGAGGCTCCGGCAGAAGAAACTGTTCCGGCTGCCGAGGAGGCGCCCGCTGCTGAAGAAGCAAAAGACGCTGAGTAATATTTGTATATTTATAGCGGCTTTTAAGCCGACAAAAGATTATTATTAAAAAATGGAGGATTTTAAAATGGCTGACGTAACAAAGATTCTTGACGAAATAAAAGAACTTACATTACTTGAAGTAAATGATTTGGTAAAAGCTCTTGAAGAAGAGTTTGGTGTATCTGCTGCTGCTCCTGTTATGGTTGCAGGCGGTGCTGCTGCAGGCGGTGACGCTGCAGCTGAAAAGACTGAGTTTGACGTTGTTCTTGCAGAAGCAGGCGCTCAGAAGATTAAGGTTATCAAGGTAGTAAGAGAGATAACCGGTCTTGGACTGGCTGAAGCAAAGGCTGTTGTTGACGGCGCTCCCAAAACTGTTAAAGAGGGTGCATCTAAGGACGAGGCTGAAGAAATTAAGACCAAGCTTGAAGAAGTTGGCGCAAAGGTTGAACTTAAATAAGTTTAATACACAAGAAAAGGCGGCTGCCGATTGGCAGCCGCCTTTTGGTTTGTCCATTTATCAATCGTACGAAATAACAATGTTCGGAGTTAAACAGCTTTTATGCAGAACTTTTGAAACTGATATGGCGTATAGATAGATATTTGGAATTTGTCGATATTAGATAGCGCGAACATCGACAGCCCGCAGTTTGCTGGAATCCTTAGGATCCGGCTCTGTATCATAAGTTACTTTCTGACCTTCTTCAAGAGTTTTGAAGCCGTCTGCAACTATAGCGGAAAAATGAACGAAAACATCGTCGCCGCCGTTGTCATCGGAAATAAAGCCAAAGCCTTTTGCGGGGTTAAACCATTTTACTGTACCCTGATTCATTTGTGGTACCTCCAAATATTATATTATTATATACCGTGATAAACAAATGCTGCCTTATCGAAGATAAAGAAAACCCACTAAATTTGTAAACCAACGAGCCTGACTTACAAACCTGTGAGTACAAAAGGTCATCCCGGATACAGTGTTTAGTATACCACAATATCTGTAAAAAAGCAAGCCTTTTTAAATAACTCATAAAAATTTATTTGTAGGTTTGTCAATGATGTGTTACACTTTTTAAAAAAATTCGCCATCTACAAGG
>CAJLFL010000036.1 GCA_905205855.1 uncultured Eubacteriales bacterium
GTATATCACCCAATATAAAACAAGAAATATACATATAGTAAGTCCGCATATGGTTGACTGATCATTCATTCCGATAATTCTCAGTACAACCGTGGCAGCCGCACAAGCAAGAATACCCCAGTTAAACGCCATTGATTTTGCCTTATTTGATATGTATATATTTCTCTCGTCCGATACCTCTATTTCTACCTTTTTGGCATATTTCTTATCCTTACTAAAGCGTACAAGCTGAACCAGCCTGATTATGCTTATGCCTATAATCCCGCCGCCCATTCCGGAATAAAAGGAATCTGCAATGCCCGCTGTTCCCAATCCCAAAATGACTGCTCCGCCGATAAGCAAGATTATATATGCTATTGTTTTTTTCTTTATCTTATTCATAAATCCTCCTCAAATACAAATACATCTTCAATCGTCTTTCCAAATACTTTTGCTATGCGATATGCCAGATTTATAGACGGATTATACTTTCCGTTTTCAAGCGAAATTATTGTCTGTCTTGATACGTTAAGCATATCGGCCAAATCCTTTTGCGTCATTTTCTTTTCTTTTCTCAGATGTGCTATTTTTGTTTTAATTTAAACCACCTCCGCCGACTAATGTAAAGTATACTTTACATTAGTTATAGCATACATTTATTTAAATGTCAAGTATACTTTACATAAAACTTTAAAATTTTAGTTTTTACTATATTATTCTAATGTAATTAAAGTAAATCTGTTTACAAACCCAAAAGCTTATGATATATTATCAAAGAATTTAAAGTGTCTTAAAGGGGATACAGATATGTATAAAACAAAAACCTTAATTATAGGTGCTTCTTTTTTGGGTGTAGGCTATGCCGCAGCAAATCAGGACTGCATCATTATAGAAAAAGGCGAGAATCCCGTACCGGATTTTGTTGGCTGTGCAAGCCTTAACAAAATAAATGCGGATAAAGCATACTCTCCGTCCGGCAAAGCCTTGCTCAGTGAACTGAAACAACGAAAACTGCTGGATGAAAACGGAAATGTTCACATATATCCGGTTTCCGGTATTATGTCAGACTTTATTCTTTCAAAAAAACTTCGCGTTATAATGGACACAAGACCCGTATCCATAAATAAAATATCAGACGGTTATGTAGTCAATATATTCTCTCTTAACGGATTTGATGAAATCCATACGGAAAGCATAATTGATACACGCCCGATTATTAAAAATACTAATGCCGATGCCGGATATAAAAAGTACATAAACGCCTCTGTTCTTGGTGACGGAAAGGAATTTGAAAATATCGTCGGGGTTGAAATCAAGCACGGTTTATACGGTCAGTCGGTGCTGAGTATGCAGGTATGCAAGGATGCATCTTATACAGAGGCACGTCTTGAGCTTCATGAATTTATAAGCAAAAACATAAAGGAATCTAAAATTGCTTCTTTTGCTTCTGAATTTGAGTACAGGTTTACGGACAGTATCTGCAAAAAAATTTCCGATAATTATTATTGGGTTCCGTCTGCCTCATACAATGATTTTATCTCTGCCTTTGAAAGCGGCGCTGCGCTTTCGTTTTTCTGATTTTCGGAGGGTATATATATGCTTTACAACACAATAAAAGACGATAAACATATTTCTGTTGAGTGTAATCCTGATTTTGTAAAAAGCACGGACGTTATAATTGTCGGAACGGGAACAGCCGGTGCCGTTGCTGCAATATGTGCCGCTGAGGAAGGACTTGACGTGATTGCCGTGGATAAAACGACTTTCCCCGGAGGCATTGCTGTTGCTTCAGGCGTGTGGGCATATTATTTCGGTCTGCACGGCGGCAGGGAAGAAAGTCTTAACAACCGTGCCTTAGAGCTGATCAAAAACTGCGGCTATGCGGACTACAGCCGCGCTTATTACGAAACCAACATATGCATACCGTCTGCACCAAAGTGCATAGCTATAGAAGAAGCACTCACAAAAAAAGACTGCCGTCTTATGCTCGACAGTATAATAACAGGCGTATATACGTCAGATAATACCGTTGAGGGACTTCAACTTCTTACTCCGAATGGAATTGAAAACATCCGCTGCAAAACAGTTATTGATTCGGCAGACGGTGAGGTATGCCGCCTTGCCAGCTGTGCACTGAAGGAAGGACGACGGCATGACAATATAACAATGCGGTTTTCAAAATGTATTGCAAAGGCGGTAGGAAATAAAGTCATGCCGGTTTGGGCAAACTTCGGCTATATTGATAATCTTACTCCCGAAGAATACTCGTCTGAAATTATGAAAGCAGATTCTTCATTCCCCTGCCTTGTTGACAGTTACGGAAATGATAACTGCATAATCTTTGAAGGCAGCATAATTTGCCGCCGCGAAGTCAGGTGCGTCAAAACGCGTAATGAATATACCCTACAGGATTGTTTTAATAACAAACCTGTAAATCAGCCGGTATGCTATACGTTTTCACATATGGATAATTCCAATCCCGATATGGAAAACGAGGATGAAAATGTCCAGGACTGGCAGATAATCATAAATGCCCTGACCTATGGTGTAATAATGGACATTGACATGGATTGTCTTATATCAAAAGAATATTCAAATCTATTTGTTGCCGGAAAGCATATAGGCGTAGGTCATGATTTTGTCGGCTGTATACGCATGAAAGCCGATATAGAAAAAATCGGAGAGGCTGCAGCTCTGATGGCGGCAGTCTATACAAAAAACGGCAGTATTGATTATGAATCTCTTAAACCCAAGCTTATAAAACATAATCTGCTGCCAAGCGGCTTTAAAGCCGGCATTGCTGCCCTTAATCACAGGGACGGAGATTTTTACCTGCGCGTCAGTCTTCCTAAAACAGCAGATGATATAAACACATCGCTTTCCTCACAAAGTCCTGAACTTGCTTTGCTATACATAAAAAAACATTCAGATAATTCCGGGATTTTATCGCTGCTGAACGACAATTTAAAAAGCAGTGATATGATACTGCGCCATAACAGCGCTATTGCTCTCGGACTTATCGGAAGAAAGGAATGTATGCCGATACTGCATGAAATTATCTCTATGCCGGCATATGTGCTTGAAAGCAGTGACTTTCAGCCTGAAAATTATGACTGGCTGAACTATACACGGCATTGCAATATGGTAAAGGCCCTGTGCTTAATCGGCAGATTTGACTATACCTCCTGCATTGACGCTGTCAACGCTATAATTAGTGATAATGCCGAGGCTGTGACTGCCGGATTAACCCCTGAGCAAAAGAAAGCTTTTAAACCGCAGATTCTTGCATTCGCAAAAAAGTTGATATAATTATAATGTATAATAGAAAAAGCCTGAACCGGCCTATCGGCTGTTTCGGGCTTTTTCTATTACGTCTAAAGCATACTCCGCCTGCTCTTTTGTAGCATCCGGAATATCCTCAAGCGGATATTTTATTCCAAGCTTTTCATACTTGTATTTTGCCATCGAATGATAAGGGAGTGTTTCCACCTTTTTTACATTTGAAAGAGTGCCTATAAACCCGCCAAGCCGTTTAAGAGCGTTATCATCAAGCGTTATCTGCGGAACAACGACATGTCTTATCCATACCGGTATATTTTTTTTGTCAAGATATTTTGCAAAAGCAAGTATATTTTTATTCGACTGCCCGGTAAGCTCTCGGTGTTTTTCGTCATCTATATGCTTTATATCCAGCATGATTAAATCCGTAACCTCCAAAAGCTTATCAACAGCAGTAGTATCATCAGGATTAAACATAATTCCCGATGTGTCAAGACAGGTATTTACTTCTTTATCTTTTGCCTTAGCAAAAAGCTCGGTTACAAATTCAAGCTGCATCATCGGCTCGCCGCCGCTTACGGTTATACCTCCGTCTTTGCCCCAATAATTCTTATAGCGCATTGCCCTGTTTAATACTTCATCTGCCGTATAGTTATCGCCGCACGCCTTCCAGGTATCAGGATTATGACAATAGCGGCATCTCATAATGCATCCTGCAGTAAAAACAACAAAACGCACTCCCGGTCCGTCAACAGAACCAAAGGATTCAAAAGAATGAATGTTTCCTGTCATTTATATCCCTCCATATAGTTTATTATATAAAATATAGGACAAGGTTAAACCCTTGCCCTATATTTATTCACATACAATAATAATTACATAGACTTGTGGCAGGTACGTGAAATAACGTCGAGCTGCTGTTCTTTTGTAAGGTCGATAAACTTAACTGCATAACCGGATACACGGATAGTAAAGTTTGCATATTCTTCCTTTTCCGGGTGTTCCATAGCATCAATAAGTTTTTCTGTTCCAAATACGTTGACATTGAGGTGATGAGCACCCTGATCAAAATATCCGTCAAGCACACGTGCCAGGTTGTCTATACGCTCATCCTCGTTATGACCGAGAGCATCCGGACTGATTGTCTGAGTATTTGAAATACCGTCAAGTGCCCATTCATACGGAAGCTTTGCAACAGAGTTAAGAGAAGCAAGAAGTCCGCTCTTTTCTGCGCCATAGCTTGGGTTAGCACCCGGTGACAAAGGCTCTCCTGCACGGCGTCCGTCAGGCATAGCACCTGTTGCCTTACCGTAAACAACGTTTGATGTGATGGTAAGGATTGATGTTGTAGGCTCTGAATCACGATAAGTGTGACGCTTCTTGATCATGTCAAGGAAAGTCTTGAGCAGCCATACAGCGATTTCATCGGCACGGTCATCATCATTACCGTAACGCGGGAAGTCGCCCTCTGTTATATAGTTTACAGCGATACCTGTTTCGTCACGCTCTACCTTTACCTTTGCATACTTGATAGCACTGAGAGAGTCAACAACATGAGAGAAGCCTGCAATACCTGTTGCAAAGGTTCTGCGTACATCTGTATCAATAAGTGCCATTTCTTCTGCTTCGTAATAATACTTATCGTGCATATACTGGATAAGGTTAAGCGTATTTACATAAAGACCGGCAAGCCAATCCATCATAACGGTATACTTTTCTATAACTTCATCATAATCAAGATATTCTGAAGTAATAGGTCTGTAAGCCGGGCCAACCTGCTCACGTGTCTTAACATCAACACCGCCGTTTATAGCATAAAGCAAGCACTTTGCAAGGTTTGCTCTTGCGCCGAAGAACTGCATTTCCTTACCGGTCTGGGTTGCAGATACACAGCAGCAGATTGAATAATCATCACCCCATACAGGCTTCATTACATCATCATTCTCATACTGGATAGAACTTGTTTCAATAGAAATATGAGAAGCATACTTCTTAAAGTTATCCGGCAGATTTGAAGAATAAAGAACAGTAAGGTTAGGCTCAGGTGACGGTCCCATGTTCTCAAGTGTATGCAAGAAACGATAGTCGTTCTTTGTAACCATAGAACGTCCGTCAACGCCTATACCGGCAACTTCCAGAGTAGCCCATACCGGGTCACCTGAGAACAGCTGATTATAGCTCGGAATTCTTGCAAACTTAACCATACGCAGCTTCATTACCAAATGGTCAACCAGCTCCTGTGCCTCTTTCTCTGTTATCTTGCCTGCTTTTAAATCTCTTTCCATATAAATATCGAGGAAAGTTGAGATACGTCCGATACTCATAGCAGCGCCGTTTTGAGTTTTGATTGCGCCGAGGTATCCGAAATACAGCCACTGAACAGCCTCTTTTGCATTTGAAGCAGGAAGCGAAATATCAAAGCCGTACATAGCAGCCATTTCTTTAAGACCTTTAAGAGCGTTTATCTGGAGAGTAATCTCCTCGCGCAGTCTTATAACATTGTCGGTCATAACGCCGTCGCCGCCGCAATTTGCAAAGTCCTTTTTCTTTTCTTCAATCAAATAATCTATTCCGTAAAGAGCAACACGGCGATAATCTCCTACGATTCTTCCTCTGCCGTAGGTATCGGGCAGACCGGTAATAATCTTATTGTGTCTTACCTTCTTCATTTCAGGTGTGTAAGCATCAAAAACACCCTGGTTATGAGTACGGCTGTACTCGGTGAATATCTTGTGCAGTTCAGGATCCGGAGTGTAACCGTAGGTTTCACATGCCTGCTCTGCCATTTTTATTCCGCCGAAAGGCATAAATGCTCTTTTAAGAGGCTTGTCCGTCTGAAGACCTACAACAGCCTCCATATCATTTGTATCCTCGCCTATATAACCGGGCTTGTGTGACGTAAGGGTTGATACAATGTTTGTATCCATATCCAAAACGCCGCCCTTAGCACGTTCCTCTTTCTGAAGCTTCTGAAGCATATCCCAAAGCTTTTTGGTGTTCTCTGTGGGTGCTGCCAGAAAGTCCTCATTACCGTCATAAGGTTTATAGTTCTTCTGAATAAAATCTCTGACGTTAATTTCCTCTTTCCATGTGCGGCCTTCAAAGCCGTTCCACTGTTCAAAATTAACCATTTAATTTATCTCTCCTTTATTATAATATCATCATTAAACATGTATATCCTATCACAACATTCGTATAAAGAAAATATCTACTTTGGAATATCAGTATTCCAAAGTAGATATACCTGTATTTTATCTTGTTTTAAGAGTATTTATTACTTTTTTTACCATACTTATAAACATTTTTTCCTGACGGCTCGGTTTATAACCGTTTCTGTATATACGAACATCCTTGTATTTGTTATTCTCTACATTGCACTTTTTTTCAACAAGCGGCATTGTATTTAAAATATTTGACGGCGTCGGCGAAGTCCACATATACGTTGTATGTATATTACGCAAAAGTTCAAACTGACTTTCTCTTTCAAAAACAGCAATTTCCTTTTTTTCTTTATTTTGCTGCATAATTTCTCTTGCCTTTGCTGCCGGAATTGACGGAATTGTCAGATAACCGTGCGTAATCTCGATATACTCGTCAAGATCTGAATATTCTATTTGCTTTTCCATTGCAAGAGGGTTCTGAACAGACATGATAAGCTGATATTCAAACTCCCACAGCGGTTTTACCGTAAGGTTATTCTCCTCCAGAAACTGCATAAAATACTTCTCATATATAGTTTGGTACCTGATTATGGCTATATTGTTATCGTTGTTCACAACACTGTTTATCGCCATTAAGGAATTTGTTTCGTGATAGCTTATATCAATACTTTTGCTGTCTACAAGCTCGGTTACGAATTCAATAAAAGCCTGTGCCACATAACAAGCCATAGGAACCGAAACATCAAACTTATGCACATCGGAGTCACGGTGCTTATACATATTTTCAACCTCATCCACCTGTGACACGATGTTTCTTGCATACACCAAAAATTCTGCGCCGTCCTTTGTCGGCACAACCCCTTTAGGTGTCCTGTTAAATATAGTTATTCCCACGCTGTCCTCAAGCTCACGGATTGCCTTGCTCAAATGCGGCTGGTTCAGGAATAAATTTTCCGCCGCTTTTGAAATAAGACCTGTTCTTTCAACCTCAAGAGCATATTTCAAATGTTCTATTTTCATTTAATCACCACTATCAATCTAATTGCTTCCTATTTAAAATAATAATTTATTATAACACAAAATAATGTATGTTTCAATTTATTATTTTCATAAAATTTACTGCGCTTACCGCCTGTTTTATAACAAAAATCCCGTATCAGCAAATGTATGCGCCTTATATTCCGACGGAGTCATATTTACAAAGGCTTTAAATGTGCGGCAAAAATGATATATATTGGTAAATCCGCACATATCAGCAATCTCCGATACAGAATACTTGTTTTCCTCAAGCAGCTGCTTGGCTTTTTGAATTCTGATATCAATAATATACTGCTTTGGAGTTGTCCCAAATCCGGAAACAAACAGCTTTCTGAGGTATACCTCACTTATACCGCTTTCAGCGGCAAGGATTTCATTTGTCAGTCCTGAATCACTGAAATTCTGCTCAATATACATAACAGCGGTCTTTAATGCCGGATGAACCGAAACGGATTCATCAAGCAAATTTTTTAATATACTATATAATATCTGCATTTTTTCAAAATGAGAATGTCCGAATACCTCTGCGTGCTTCAGCTTTTTATACTCCTTCATATAAAAATCACTGCTGCCGAGCGGTATTTTTATTATATCATGTATCAGCGGCGGTGTCTTGACCGAAAAATTTATCAGCGGAAAATACCCCGTCTTTGTACCGTACAGCGTATACCTGCCGCCATACGGCAGTATAACCGCACATCCGGAATCGGAAACCACTGTCTTGCCGTTTATTGTATACGCGATGTTTCCGCTTTTGCAGAACGACACGCCAAAATTACGCCTGAAATTTGTCTTATAAAGCCTGCCTTTTTTTGAATACACCGTTATGACCTCATTTATATCTGAAATAACAGCATTTCTTATTCTTTTCATATGACTCACCATTTTAATTATATTCGTTTATGACAAAATAGTCAACATAAATCTTTATTTTAGTATCAAAAACATCAAATTGTATCATTTTTGACATTTACAAACAAAAGTATGCTGATATACTATGACTGAAAGAGGGGATTTTATGAATTGCAGCTTTTTGCAAAACGACCGTCCAACCCTTACCATGATGATTCAGGCACGGACTCCGGACAGAGTTCTTGAACTTATTGAAAAGGGTATAAAGGGAAGCACAGACGCTTTTGGATTACAGATTGAGGTGCTGGAGCACAAGTACCGCACCAATGAAATATTCAATAAAATTTTTACCGCAGCGCAAAACAAGCCGGTATACGTCACAAACTATCGCAGTGGGCTTAATGAAAATATGTCAGATGACGAAAGAGTCAAAGAGCTTCTTACCGCTGCCGAATCCGGCGCGGCGCTCATTGACATTATGGGTGACCTTTACTGCAAAACCGAGGGAGAGCTTACGTATAATGACGCAGCAATACATAAGCAGACCACGCTAATTGATAAAATTCACTCTATGGGCGCGGAGGTTCTTATGTCATCGCATACCTATAAATTTATGCCAAAAGAACAGGTCATAGCTTATGTAACGGAACAGCACCGCCGCGGAGCAGATATTGCAAAGGTTGTCACCGGTGCCGAAAGTCGCACCGAGCTTATGCAAAACATTTGTATCTCGGCAGAGCTGAGCAAAGAATCATACTCACCGGCATTATTCCTGTGCTGCGGTGAATATTGCAGAACACACAGAATAATCGGCCCGATGATTTCAGGAGGAATGTATCTGTGCGTTGCAGAGCATGATGAGCTTGCCACACCGGCACAACCGCTTTTGGAAGACGCAAAAAAAGCGATAGAATTGTTAAAATAAAATGGAGGAAAACAAAATGAGATTTCAAAACAAAACCGTAATTATCAGCGGCGGCGCGTCCGGATTAGGATTTCTCAGCGGAAAATGCTTTGCCGCCGAGGGTGCAAATGTTGTTCTTGCCGATATTAATAAGGACGCTCTTGATGATAAAGTAAATGAAATAGTCAAAAACGGCGGAAAAGCTGCCGCCGCGGTTGTTGATGTAAGGGATTATAACCAGGTATGTGCCGTACGCGATTTGGCTGTCGAAAAATTCGGCAGTATAGATATTATGATAAACTGTGCCGGCGGCGCGGAAATGCGAATGCTCAACGTTTCCGGTGAGTTTAAAGATGTTCCGATCGAAGTATTCGATTGGGGCATTGATGTAAACCTTAAGGGTCAATTCTATTTTGATCATGCTGTTCTCAAGCAAATGGCAGAGCAAAAAAGCGGAGTTATAATCAATATCGGCTCCATCACCGGAGAAGAAGGCTGTGATTATAACGTTGCATACTCAACCTCAAAAAGCGGAGTCATGAACGGTCTTACAAAATCGCTTGCACTATACGGTGCAAAATACAATGTCCGCGTGTGCTGCATTTCACCCGGTCCCGTACTGACGCGTCCCGGAATGGCAAGCATGAAAACTCTCATGGGCAGAGCTGCGGAGCCGCAGGAAATTGTCGACTTAATCATGTATACTGCATCAGATAAAGCAGCATTTATGACAGGAATAAATATACTGTCCGACGGCGGAAGAAATGTAATGAGAAATAAAGATTAGAAAGGAATTTTTATTATGAAAGCAATACTTGTAAATGATGATCAAAGCCTGAGATGGGATAATGTTCCCGATCCGGTAATGAAAGATGATGAAGTTCTTGTAAAAATTGAATATGCCGCACTTAACCGCGCAGATTTAATGCAGCGCGAGGGAGATTATCCGCCTCCGGAGGGCTGCCCCGACTGGATGGGACTTGAAATTTCCGGCGAAATCGTTGATATAGCAGACGGAGCGAAAAAAAATTCCGACTGGAAAAAGGGCGATAAGATATGCGCGCTCCTCGGCGGCGGAGGCTATGCCGAATATGTGACCGTAAAATACGATATGCTTATGCCTGTACCTGAAAACTGCTCTATGGCTGAGGCTGCCGCCATCCCGGAAGCATTTGCAACAGCCTACCTTAATCTGTTTTGGGAGGGCAAAATAAAAGAGGGCAACACTCTTTTGATGAATGCAGGAGCAAGCGGACTTGCAAGCGTAATAATTCCTATGGCAAAGGCATTCGGAGTGCGTGTTATCACAACAGTTTTGTCGGATGAAATTGCCGCCTCAATAAAACATTTGAACGCCGATGTTATTGTCAATACTTCAAAAGAAGACATTGTTGAGGTATTAAAGCGCGAGCTTGCAGACGGTCACGGCGTTGACGTTGCCATAGATTGCCTTGGCGGTGAGGTTATGGGCAAGTGCATACACTTCCTGACTCACGGTGCGCGTTGGATTATGATTGCCGCTCTTGCCGGTCAGAAAACCGAAATCGACCTGAAAAACATCTATGTCAGAAATGTAAGAATTGTCGGCAGCACTCTGCGTTCCAGAACTCCCGAAGTTAAAGCTCAGATTCTTGCAGCACTTGTAAAGGATGTATTTCCAAAGGTTTCGGCAGGACTTGTTAAGCCGACAATCTATAAGGTTTTACCGATTACCGAGGCGGAGTCTGCGCAGGATATATTATACAAAGGTCAGAATGTAGGCAAGGTCGTATTAAAAGTAATCTGATGTCAGCTATCTGAAAGAAAATAAACATAAGTAAATTTTAATGCTCTGCTATAGTTTAAAGCTATATCAGAGCATAGTTATTATATATTGGACAAAACTATTTTATACTGCTATAATATCTGCATAAGGAAAAACAAGGAGGAGTTAATTATGAAAAAAGTTTTATCAGCAGTATTGGTTACCGTTATTTCCGCACTCTTATTTACCGCATGCGGAAACTCCGGAAAGAGTACAGGCATAAAGATTGCCGTGCCGAACGACACAACAAATGAGGCAAGAGCGCTGCTTTTGCTTGAAAAGAGCGGTTATATCAAATTAAAAACAGGCGCAGGCATAACCGCAACAATTAAAGATATTGAGGAAAACCCCTACAACATTTCATTTACCGAAGCAGAAGCAGCCCAGCTTCCCAACGTATTAAAGGATGTTGACTATGCGGTTATAAATTCAAACTATGCCATACAGGCAGGTCTGAATCCTGTTTCCGGTTCTCTTTTAATAGAGGATTCTTCTTCTGAATACGGAAATATCGTAGCAGTAAAAGAGGGCAACGAAAATACCGATAAAATAAAGGCTCTTAAGGCTGCTCTTGAAAGCAAAGCCGTAAAGGACTTTATTACCAGTGAATATGACGGTGCGGTAATAAGCACAGTTGACAATCCCGGTGACGGCTATGACAGTTCTGTTGATTATGCCACTCTGGCAGGAACCAAAATTACCGTAGCTGCATCTCCCACACCCCACGCAGAAATTCTTAAAACCGTAAAGGATATTCTTGCCGAGAAGGATATAACGCTTGACGTTAAAGAGTTTACTGATTATGTTCAGCCCAATAATGTTGTAGAAAGCGGCGAAATCGACGCCAACTACTTCCATGGGTATAGAGACCCTTATCGATATCGGTCGCATCCGAGGCAACGCCCGGCGTGGGCTCCTCGGCGGCGGCGGGCGCGGGTGCGGTAACGGCGCCAAACGAAAGCGCCAGCGTCAGGCCCGCGACAATAGCAGAATGCTTGGGCTGCATAAGATCCTCCCTGCATTGGTGTAGTTAAAGTGCGGTTTGCAAAGATAGAATTAAGTATTGCAGCTCACCCGTTGTTGCACAACAACCCCTCGGTAAACGGCAACAACCCTCCGCGAAATCCGCGAAATCTAAAGGAATTAAACAAACTGGTCGTCGGGCACCAGAAGAAGATCGCCGTAGCGTCCCATCAGCCCGTCTCTCAACCGACAGAAAGCGGGGATATAGACGTTTAAGATACGCTGAATCAAATCTTGAGCGAGCTTGTTGTCATAGATATGGACGTTCGTATTGCGGTCTCTGAGCATATCTAGCCATGCCGCCTCATCAATAAAGTCGTAGAATCGGTAGGCTTCCTTCAAGATGGCACGAGGAGACCCCGATGCAGCAAGCGTGGCGCCCTCATACTCGAGCAGACGTTTAAGGAGCTTCCAGCTCAGTTCAAACTGAAGGTTGAACTTATTAATCAATCCACTCTGAACAAAATCATTGCTAAGATCCTGATTGGGTGCATCCTCAAGATTCGCCAAGGCGCTGGCAAAGTTCTCATATTTTTTCATACAGAATCACACCATCCCTGGCAATTTCATCGAGCAATTGCTGCGATAAGGACTCATCCAGATTGACGACGTCTATATCTAAAAGAGTATCAAGACGCTCCTCTATCAGATATGAGAAACGGTCGAAATCCCGGCAACCTGCTACAGCAATATCAATATCGCTCTTAGGCAAGTTGTCACCGCGGGCACGAGAACCAAACAGCACAACCCTCTCGGCGTCACATTCCCGAGCAAAAATCTCAATTTGCTTGTACACCTTGTCGAGAGATACCATCTGCAGCCCTACAGCTTAATGTCGAAGTTGATCTCGGGGACGGCAGCAAGGTCGGCCAACGTCACGCCGTCGACGTACTTTTCGATCACGTCGTCCAGACCGCG
>CAJLFL010000037.1 GCA_905205855.1 uncultured Eubacteriales bacterium
GGTCTGTTTATTCTTCTGCCTACCCTTATTGCAGGATTTTTTAAGCCTGTTATTTCAAGCGGAATCGGCAGAACTCTTATCGAGGGATTTGTGCGAATACTTATATTTATAGGCTATCTTACCCTTGTGTCTATGATGAAGGATATAAAACGAGTATTTATGTATCACGGTGCTGAGCATAAATCAATATTTTGCTACGAGAAAGGCTTAGACCTTACAGTTGAAAACGTCCGCAGGCAGAAACGCTTTCGTCCAAGATGCCGAACAAGCTTTTTGCTTATTGTAATGGTTATAAGCATACTGGTATTTTCAATAATTCCATGGGACGCTGAAACCTTTGCGGCAATTCCGTACATAGGTAAATACCTTGTTGCGATTCCGTGGGTAATCACCCGAATGATTTTAAGACTTTTGCTTTTGCCTGTTGTTGCAGGTCTTTCATACGAAATAATTAAATATGCAGGACGCCATGACAATGCGCTTACAAGAGCAATCAGCGCGCCGGGGTTGTGGTTTCAGCGTATAACCACAAGCGAGCCTGACGACAGCATGATTGAAGTTGCGATAGAAGCCTTGAAGGCAGTAATACCTGAAAACAAAGACGAAGATAAATGGTAAGAGGTGTAAATTATGACTTTGCAGCAGCTACGCAAGGAATTATATATTCTCTTTAAGTCAAAGAACATCGAAAGTCCCGAAGTTGATTCGGGACTTATTATTATGCATGGCTTAAAGCTCAGCAAAACCGCCCTTCTTCTTGACAACAGCGAGGTTTCCGACTCGGCGGCAGCAGAAATTATAAAGCTTGCCAAACGCAGGATTGACGGCGAACCTGTCCGCTATATAATCGGCACATGTCCGTTTATGCAGCTTGAATTTTACATCAATAAATCAACGCTTATTCCACGTCAGGATACGGAAATTCTTGTCGAAACGGTTTCTGATATGATAGACAGCAACAAGGACACTGTGCTTTGGGATATAGGCTGCGGCAGCGGCTGTATAGGCATTACACTTGCCTATATGCACACTCGTCTTTCTGTATATGAATTTGATATATCCGAAACAGCTCTTGAAACAGCTGCCAAAACCGCAAAACGCTATAGAGTTGATAACCGTATAAGCTTTGTGCAGCACGACATATTATCCGATATACCAAACTCTGACAAACCGCAGATAATTGTATCAAATCCGCCCTACATACCTACCGGCAGCCTTAACAGTCTGCAGCGCGAAGTAATAGGGTATGAACCTGTCGCCGCTCTTGACGGCGGCGAGGACGGGTTAAAATTCTATAAAAAAATTATACACGATGCTCCTCTTGGGAAAGGCGGCTTGCTCGCCTTTGAAATCGGATACGATCAAGGTGAGTCCGTACCCCGGATAATGGAAGATAACGGATATAAAAATATAAAACTGATAAGAGATTTATCCGGAAATCCGCGCGTTGTGCTCGGATACAAAAAACTGTAAGAGCATCTTTATTGTTCTAAACAGCAATAGTTTTTCATATGTTTTTAATATTAAGACAAGCCGGAGGATGCATATGAAGAATTATAAAGCTATCATAATTGACGGAAAAAAGACAATAAAGAATATGATTGTACTTCTTGTGTTTGCATGTGTTTGTGCTGCGCTTATACCAATCGCACATATATGCACAAAAGCAGGTGAAAGCACCTCGGAATATATTATATCTGACGCCTTTCCGGCTGTCGGTGCAGCAAACAATCTTCAGGAAAGCTATACAGCAAAGCTATCCGATGCCTGTCAGGGAGTTATTTCATTTATTTTAGGGTTTGACATAAAAAATCCCACGAATGTATTTTCAAAAGAAATTCCCTTTACATTTGCAGCAAATCAGACTGCCTCCGCTCTAATCAGACAAAGCGGTGCAGTTAACACTGTCACAAATAACGACAGCAATAACACCGAAAGCGCTCAGACACTTTCCGGCGATACAGATATTCCTCCGGAAAACCGTGCGCCGATAAAGTCCGCGGATTTGTCACCCAAACGTGACTATCCCGAAAAAATAATAATCGGCAATGAAACAGATTACAGCATCGACATAAACCAAATGCTCTCAAGCCGCCCGGATATAGATATGTCCGTACAAGGTCCCAAAATACTTGTTATTCACACGCATGCAACCGAAGCATATTCGCCTGACGGAAGCACAGTATACGATATAACAAAGGGCGACAGAAATACAGACAAATCACAAAATGTTATACAGGCAGGCAATGCATTATGCGAGGTATTTAAAAAAAAGGGGATTGAAGTGATTCACGATACCGACCTGCATGATTATCCCTCATTCAACGGTTCTTATGCACATTCGCTTTCTGCAATAGAAAAATACATCGCAGAATATCCGTCTATTCAGATAGTTTTTGACGTGCATCGCGACTCCATCGTTCATGATGATAATACTAAAATAAAGCCGCTGACCAAAATTGACGGAAGGGACTCTGCTCAGCTTATGTTTGTTGTCGGCACAGACCAAAACGGTCTTTATAATCCTGACTGGCGTATACGACTTAATACAGCAGTGCATTTTCAAAATGAAATAAACAAACGCTATCCTACCCTCATGCGGTACATAAACCTCAGAAAGGAACGCTTTAACGGTCATGCCGCACCGGGCAGCATGATTATCGAAACAGGTTCAAGCGGAAACAGCCTCAGTGAAGCAACCTATGCAATAGAGCTTGCAGGCGAGTGTATAGCGGATTATCTTAATACTCTAAAATAAAAAAGAGCCTTTCGGCTCTTTTTTACGCGTTTTGTCCGTATCTGAGGTTTAGATAGAAGTTTGTATATGTGGTTTCAGCATAAACTTCAAGCCAAAGTACACCTATAACAGTAACGGAAGCCAATATACTCCAGCCTATAAAGCTGAGAGAGAGTACAAAAAGCTCCATTTTATGTCCTACCATCATTTCCTTACTCTGTCTTATTGCTTCCATAATTCCGATTTCGGGGGATTCTCAGCCATTATAATAATTGCCTGAGAATATCTGAATGCCGCTATTATACCCGGAATAATAAACAAACAAGACCATAATAAAGTAAACAGCGAGATCATAAATACCAAGCCAAAGGCTTTGAAAGAATATTTAAGCATACCGAATATATCCTTAACCTCTGCATTCTCACCCTTTACAACATTCAAAAAGAACTTTGTAAGTCCCAAAGCCAAACCGCATGATAAAATTGTTGCGGCAATACCTATTATCAGCCCCAGTACAGCACAGATAATTCCTGCCGTTCCGTCATATACAGAATACACCGTCGACAAAGCCTGACCGATAAACGATACAGCCATCGCTATAAGCATTGTACACAGCACTGCAAGTACGCCTGTAATCCACTTTCCTTTAAGCTGCTGCTTTGCAGCTGTTTTGAGCATAGCTCTTGTCATGATAATTCCTCCCGTTTTTATATATTTTCCTTACTTCTCTTTCATTATAACCCATAATACGACAAGTGTCAATGTCTGCACAAATAATATAAACAGCTGTAACACTATTTTAAGATTCAGCTCTTGTAATTTCTGTATTATATATATATAATAGCATATATACGATATATTACAAAGGAGAAACATAAATGCGAAAAATTTTAGCAATCTGGGCAGCTCGCCTTGCGAGTATTGCCGGCAGACTTGTGGGCAAAAAGTCCTCCTCTACTCCCGGAAGCATAGCCCTTAAAATATGTCCCGACCTTATAAAGCAGCTCTCGTCCGGGATAAAAAAAGGTGTTATAGTAACCTGCGGAACAAACGGTAAAACCACAACCAATAATCTGCTTAATACCGCTCTTTTGAAATGCGGCTATACAACTGTCTGCAATAACCTCGGTGCAAATATGCTCGGCGGCATTGCAACAACCTTTGCACAGGCGTGCAGCCTTACCGGACAGCTTTCTGCCGACTGGGCTGTGCTTGAAATTGACGAAGCATCGGCAAGGCGGGTATTTGCACATATAAAGCCAAACTATATGATTATTACAAACCTGTTCAGAGATCAGCTTGACCGCTATGGCGAGATTGATATAACCGTTCGCCTGCTCAGCGAAGCAATCGACATGGCAGACGGCGTTAAGCTTATCTTAAACGGAGATGATCCACTCACTGCTCAGTTCGGCGAAGGCAGAGATGCAAAATACTTTGGTATTTCCGAGCAGATTCTGCCGCAAACAGACGAAACAAAAGAGGGCCGCTTCTGCGTTAAATGCGGAGGCGAACAGAAGTACAACTTCTTCCACTACAGTCAGCTTGGCGATTATTATTGTCCAAACTGCGGCAACAAAAGACCTCATATCGACTTTGATGCACATAATGTCAATCTCAGCGGAGCAATAAGCTTTACCGTCAACGGCGAACCCGTCAGCGTAAACTATCGCGGATTTTATAACATATACAATATTCTTGCGGTTTACGGCACATTAAATGAAATTGGAATAAGCACAAAGAATTTTAATTCAATGCTCAGCGATTATAAGCCGCAGATAGGCAGAATGGAGCTTATCAGCATGGACGGCAAGCCGTATATCCTCAACCTTGCCAAAAACCCTGCCGGTTTTAATCAGGCTATTCAGACGGTTATGCTTGACAAGCGCAAAAAGGATGTCATTGTTGCAATTAACGACCTTGCAAATGACGGCCGTGATGTATCGTGGCTTTGGGATGTTGATTTTGAAAAACTCAGTGATGAAAACCTTAACACTCTGACAACTACAGGAATTCGCCTCTATGATATATCACTCAGATTTAAGTATGCAGATGTGAAAGTTGACAATATAGCAAGAGATATGAAAACCGCTCTGCAGGGCTGTCTTAACACAGACGCGGAGGTTTGCTATGTACTTGTAAACTATACAGCGCTGTATCCGACTCAGACAGCTATGCTTGAACTGCAAAAATCATTGGAGCAAGGAGGCAAATCAAATGAATAACTATGAAATCAACATTGTGCATTTGTATCCGGATTTGCTTAATCTTTACGGTGACAAGGGCAATATTGCGTGTATGAAAAAACGTCTTGAATGGCGCGGAATAAAGGCAAACATAGTTCAGTGTACAAACGAGGATCACAGTATTAACTTAAATACTGCGGATATAATTTTTGTGGGCGGCGGCTCTGACCGTGAGCAGGAAATAGTTTGCGGACTGCTGCTGAAGAAAAAGGATGAGCTTATAAAATATGTTGAGTCGGACGGTGTTTTGCTGGCGGTTTGCGGCGGATACCAGCTTTTGGGAAAGTATTATCAAACTGCCGAATCCAAAATAGAAGGTCTCGGAATTTTAGATATATACACCGATGCAGGTCCGAATCGCCTTATCGGAAATGTTGTTTTAAGTAATGACAGGCTGACCAAGCCGATTGTCGGTTTTGAAAACCACGCCGGCAGAACCTTTATCGGCAATCACACACCTCTCGGCAAGGTTGTTTACGGTCACGGAAATACAGGTGACAGCGGCTATGAAGGAGTTATCTATAAAAATGTCACCGCAACTTATCTGCATGGTCCGCTGCTGCCTAAAAATCCTCAGCTTTGCGACATGCTTCTTACTTCGGCGCTTAAACGTAAATACCCTGACTTTACAGAGCTTATCCCTCTTGGCGATACGCTTGAAAACAAGGCAAATGACTATATATCAGAGCGTTTTGTAAAAAACACAAAATAAAATATACCCGTCAAAAATGACGGGTATATTTTTATTCCAAATAATCCTTTAATTTTCTGCTTCTGCTTGGATGTCTTAGCTTTCTTAAAGCCTTTGCTTCTATCTGACGAATACGCTCACGCGTGACCTGAAATTCCTTTCCTACTTCTTCAAGAGTTCTTGCTCTGCCGTCGTCAAGTCCGAATCTTAAACGCAATACCTTTTCTTCTCTCGGCGTAAGCGTACTCAGCACATCCACCAGCTGCTCTTTAAGCAAAGTAAAGGTTGCGGCATCTGACGGAGCAGGCGCATCATCATCCTGTATAAAATCGCCAAGATGGCTGTCCTCCTCCTCGCCTATCGGAGTTTCAAGCGAAACAGGCTCCTGGGCAATCTTCATTATCTCGCCGACCTTATCAACAGGCATATTAAGCTCCTTTGCGACCTCCTCCGGCAGAGGATCGCGGCCAAGCTCCTGAACAAGCTGTCTTGAAACTCTTACAAGCTTATTTATAGTTTCCACCATATGCACCGGTATACGTATTGTTCTTGCCTGATCGGCTATTGCACGTGTGATAGCCTGTCTTATCCACCATGTAGCATAAGTACTGAATTTATATCCCTTTGTATAATCGAATTTTTCGACAGCCTTAATAAGTCCTAAGTTTCCCTCCTGTATCAAATCAAGAAGCAACATTCCTCTGCCTACATAGCGCTTGGCTATACTTACAACAAGTCTCAAATTTGCTTCGGCAAGCTGACGTCTTGCCTCTGTATCTCCCTCTGACATACGGCGCGCAAGTTCAGTTTCCTCTGCGCTTGTAAGAAGGTTTACCTTACCTATTTCTTTAAGATACATACGCACCGGATCATCAATGCTTATACCGTCCGGAACCGACAGGTCGTCCAAATCCTCCTGGGTGATTTGCATATCATCATCTATTGCCTCAAGTTCTTCTTCGAGGTTACCCACTATCTCTATTCCGTGCTTTTCAAGATATTCATAAATCTTGTCTATCTGAGCAGGATCAAGATCAATTTCCTCAAGCTTATCGTTTATATCCTTATAATCAAGTACACCTTTCTTCTTCCCCTGCTCCAAAAGTTGCTGAAGAACCTTCTTTTTGTTTACACCCGTGCTTTTTTTATCGTTATTCTCCATATCAATTCCTCCTGTTTTGTCGGCGTTTTTCTTTAATCAGTTTATCAAGAGCCGCTAAATCATCTTCCTGTAAAAGCTTTTTTTCTTCTTTCTGTCTTTTATTCGCAAGAATAATCTCAAGCGGCTGAATAATAGACTTATCCGTATGTGTTGTATTTTTATCATCAAGCAGTATAGCCGCAACATCACCGCTGCGTTCAGCTGAAAATGAACCTAAAAGCTCTTGTATACCGCTCCCATCGGGCATTGTAAAAATTTTTTCGGCAAGCTCTCTGTGCAATCCTTCGCTGAAATCCTTAGGGATTATTCCCGAATCTTTAGTTTTTTTAAGCATCAGCCTGTCATCTGCAATAAGATTGAGCAAAAGTCTTTCTGCATTCATAAGTTTCATACGGTCAAGATCGCTTCTGCCGCCGGTACGTTCTTCATATGCCTTGCGTTCCTGTCTTTCCTCAGCGCGGCTTTGAATTGTCTGACGCTTTCGGCGCAGATTATCAACTCTTGTTTTTAATCCATCAGCACTTATACCGGAGGTGTCGGCAACACGCTTTATATAAAGTTCAAGTTCTACCGGATTTTCTATTTCCGCGAGCACTGCTGCGGCAGCCTCGGAAAACTCAAGTAGCTGCTCAGTATCCGCAGTATTCTCCGTGTCATAGTTTTTCTTTAATTCGTCAATTTTATACTCTATAAACGGTTTTGCGCCCTCGATTAAAACACGAAACATATCCGCTCCCTTAGCTTTAATAAACTCGTCCGGATCCTTGCCGTCGGTAATTGACAAAACCCTAGTTTTTATTCCGTGCTCACGCAGTATTACACCGGCTCTGTCGGCAGCCTTTTTACCTGCCTGATCCGCATCATAACACAAAACCGCCTTATCCGTGTATTTTTTAAGAAGCTTTGCCTGCTCCGGAGTAAATGCCGTGCCGAGCGAAGCCACGGCGTTGCATATACCTGCCTGATGCAGCGCAATAACATCCATATAACCCTCCATCAGCAATATCCGTCCTGATTTATCATTTTTGGCAAAGTTTAAACCAAAAAGATTTTCTTTCTTTTTAAACACAGCGGTTTCAGCTGTATTGAGATATTTGCCGGTATTGCTTTTTTCGGTCATAATTCTCCCGCCGAAGCCTATTATGTTTCCCTGAACATTTATAATCGGAAACATAACACGCCCGTCATAAAACGCGTCATAATATGTACCGTTGTCCCTCTTTTTTGCAAGACCTGCCTCATATACATCACGATTACTGTATCCTTTTTTCTGCATAAAATCCAAAAGGCTTGTCCAACCCTCCGGCGCATAGCCGAGTCCAAATCTTTTTATAGTTGAATTTGTAATTTTACGCTCTCTCAGATACGCATATGCGCTTTTTCCTTTCTCACCGGCAAGGTTGTGGAAAAAGTATCTTGCCGCTTCCTCATTTATTTTATAGATAAGCTGCTTTTTATCGGCAAGCTCAGCGCGTTTTTTACGATCAGCAGGACTTCCTCTTTCAGGTATCGGAATATGTGCCCGATTCGCAAGATATTTAAGTGCATCCGTAAAATCAAGATTTTCAGCCGCCATAATAAAATGAATTACGTTTCCGCCTGCGCCGCAGCCAAAGCAATGAAACAACTGCTTATCCGGTGATATTGAAAGCGACGGAGATTTTTTATCATTATGCAAAGGACACAACGCTGCATATCTTGAGCCGACACGTTTAAGCTTTACATACTCCGATATTACTTCTGCAATATCGTTTTTCTCAATCACTTCTTCGACGAAATCATGAAAATCCTGTGACTGCACTGTTTATCTGCACCTCCTGTCTTATCAATATATTCGACATTAAATCTGCATTTCCTCTTTTTTATTTCATCTTTGCCAAAATGACGGCACAAAGCATGCAACCGCGTATCTGTCACTCATACCGGCTATATAATCCTTTGCCTGTATAAATACGTTATCGTCTGCCTCTTTAAATATCTGCGGAATCATATCCGGATTTTCTGTATATCTTTTATACAGACCTTCAATTATTCCTTCCGCCTTCCATTCCTCTTTTTTTGCTTTAGAGGCTGTATATACTCTTTCAAACATAAACCTTCGCAAATCCATCATAGATTTGTATATATCATCCGTCATCTTTATATCAGACGTTCCTGTGCTTGCATTTATTACTGCCCAAATCATAGTGTTTATTCTCGCCGACTTCGTTTCGCCCAAGACCTCTGTATACTCCTTTGGTATATCCTCTGTTGATAAGACTCCGCCGCGCACCGCATCATCTATATCATGGTTTATGTATGCAATTTTGTCCGCAAGGGCAACTATACGCCCCTCCGGCGTTGACGCCTGTCTTTTTCCGGTATGACAGAGTATTCCGTCACGCACCTCCCATGTCAGATTAAGCCCTCCGCTGCGCTCCAGCACATCCACTACTCTAAGACTTTGTTCATTATGCTTAAAGCCGCTCGGACAGATTTTATCAAGAATCATCTCGCCTTTATGCCCAAACGGCGTATGCCCCAAATCGTGTCCCAAAGCTATTGCCTCTGTTAAATCCTCATTAAGCAGCAACGCACGCGCTATCGTTCGCGCAATCTGCGAAACCTCAAGCGTGTGAGTAAGGCGCGTTCTGTAATGGTCACCCTCAGGTGATAAAAACACCTGTGTTTTGTGTTTCAGACGTCTGAATGCTTTTGAATGAACAATACGATCCCTATCACGCTGAAATTCCGTTCTCAGCTCACATGGTGTTTCATATCTAATTCTGCCCTTGCTTTCAGAGCTTTTAGTACCGTATTCAGACAAAATTCTCCTCTCGTTTTCTTCTGTCACTTCGCGGATATTCACAAAACCGCCCCCTTATACTTTAATACCTACTATATTTATTTCTGCAAAAGCTGTCCGATTCCTCTTTTGTATTGACAAATTTTTATTTTTATACTACCATATATTAAAACAACTACTATTTTCGGAGATATATAATGAATTATAATTCACCTGTCTTAACGCCAAGACTTAAAACCATTGCAGCACTTATTAAGCCTTGCAATCTCATAGCGGACATAGGCACAGACCACGCATATCTGCCGGTATACCTTTGCATGACGGACAAATGCAAGTACGCGGTTGCCTCTGATATACGCAAAGGCCCGCTTGAACGCGCCGCGTCAACTATAAACCGGTATTCTGTATCAGACCGCGTAAAAACAAGGCTTGGCAGCGGAGCAGAAACCTTAAACCCAAATGAAGCTGACTGCATTGTCGTCGCCGGAATGGGCGGACTTGTTATATCTGAAATTATGAAGTCCTCTGCCGAAGTCTTTGATACAGCAAAGCAGATTATTCTTCAGCCAATGACCGCCGCAGATGAACTGCGAAGCTTTTTAAATGATAATGATTACACAATTATCGGTGAATATCTTGCAAAAGAAGATAAAAAGCTTTATAGCATAATTGAGGTATATCCGGGCAGAGATGTTAAATATTCAGCCCCGGAGCTTTATATAGGAAAAAAGCTTATCGAAACACAACCTGAGCATTTTAAAGAATACCTAAAAAAAAGGAAAACCAGACTTGAAAAAATGATTAACGGACTAAAGCTTTCGTCAAATTCCGAAGCAAAAAAAGACCTGCCGTATCTTTCGGATATTTTAAGCTTTATAAATCAAGAAGAACTAAAATAAAATCTTAAAGACGTGAAAAAATAATCTCTTATTATTTATTTCCCTGCGGATAAGAGAACTTTAATTATTTATGCCGATGCAGGACGGCGGAATGGAGATTATTATGATAAGAGTTAAGGATATTATCAACCGTATTGAAGAACTTGCGCCGCCGTCACTTGCCGAAAGCTGGGACAATGTAGGTCTTATGACCGGAGATCTTGATCAGCGCGTCACCACTGTATTTGTATGCCTTGACGTTACTTCGGATAATGTACGCCGCGCTATAGACTGCGGTGCGGATCTTATAGTTTCGCATCATCCTCTTATTTTCTCACCAATACACAGAATTGTTGAGCAGGACATCTCAGGCAGCATTATCCGCGAGCTTATAAGAAATGACATTTCTGTTTACAGCGCACATACAAATCTTGACAATGCAGACGGCGGGATGAACGATATACTCGCCGAGAGGCTTGGACTAACCGCTGTGCGCCGCTTTTATGATGAAGAATGTGTCGATGAAACCGGCAAACCGATTGAAAACATCGGAAGATTCGGCAGGCTTGAAAATCCAATGACAATGGAGGCTTTTGTTTCATTTGTCAACGGTGCTCTCGGCTGCCGTGCAATAAGATATGTCGGAAGTCCTGATGAAATCATCCACACAGCTGCTCTCTGCAGCGGCGCAGGCGGCAGCGGTATATACTCTGCATACCACGCCGGAGCAGATGTGTATGTGACCTCTGACATAAAACACCACGAAGGTCAGCTTGCATTTGAGCTTGGAATGAATTTGATTGACGCAGGACATTTTGAAACCGAAAACATAATCTGCAACTTTATGACAGAATTTCTGGAATCAAGCTTTGAGAGCTTAAATGTTATTCCGTCAGATGCGCCGCCGTATTTTAATTAACTGTAAGCTGTTAAAGCCTCCGTTTAATTTATAATATATCCTGCCGCTATTCCCAAAACTGCCGATATCAGAATTATCATAATTGGATGAACCTTTTTGCCAAAAGCAAGATATGATGTTATCGCCAAAATTCCAAAAGAACATAAAAGCGAACCATTAAATTCAAAGCCGCTACCGAAAAAAGCAGTTTTACCGACAGATACTACCGCAGCAGCAATCAAGCCGATTACAGCCGGACGCAGACCATACATGGCTCCTTTTACAATTCTGCTGTTTTTAAAGCTTTCATAACAGCCGGCAATAATCAAAATAATCACAAATGACGGAAGCACCACTCCCAGTGTTGCACAGACCGCACCTGCTATTCCGCCTGCTTGTCTGCCTATATATGTAGCTGTATTAACCGCAAACGGCCCCGGTGTACTCTCGCTTACTGCAATAAAATTGACAAGTCTTTCGGCATCAAGCCATTGATTCTTTACTGTTTCCGCCTGAATAAGTGGGAGCATTGCATAGCCGCCGCCGAATGTAAATGCACCTATTTTTAAGAAAGTAAAAAATAACTCAAGTAGTTTTTTTGCTTTTTCGTTTATACCAATCACCCTCTGTCTGTATATCAAAGCTTCTATTGCTTAACAATCGACTTATAATAATTCCCAAAATCTGCGAGCGCATCAATTATAGGAAGCATCTATCTGCCCAGCTTTGTCAAACCATACTCTACCCTCGGCGGTAATTCGTGATAATCGTGTCTGTAAGCAATCCCGTCACTTATCATTTGTCTTAAACTGTCAGTCAAAACCTTTTGTGATATTCCCTCCAGATCCCTGAGAAGTTCATTAAACCTCCACGGACGTGCTTTAAGATTACGGTATCCTTTCCGGCAAGGGCAAAGTGATAATTGACGGTGAAGAAACCGAGCTTGCTGCCGGTGACTGGCTGAAGATTATGCCCGCAGCAAAACGTCAATTCTTTGCGGCAAGCGATTCTGGAATAACTTTTGTCTGTATACAAGTAAAAGAAAATTCACTTGGCGATTTTACCGCTGATGATGCAGTAGTATACTAAACTGATTATTATATCGAGTATGAAAGGCTGTAAAAGAGTCAAATGACTTTTTTATACAGCCTTTGCTTTTCTGATAGAATTAAAAAACACTAAAAACCGTAAAGCTTTAAACAAGCTTCATAAGCCTGCGGTACATATTGTTTAATATGCTTAATTTCTGTTTCGGAAAGAAACAGATGCGTTGCGCGAACGGAATTTTCCCAGAGATTAAAAAAAACGTCTAACATCTTATGCGTTCTCTCTTGAATTTCATATATTTT
>CAJLFL010000038.1 GCA_905205855.1 uncultured Eubacteriales bacterium
GTGTATACGTTTTACAATAGATAGATCATACCCACAAATAGCGTTGGATGTGTCTTTTACATTCCATGTAATGGGATAGGAAAAAGCCGTGCAGAATGTGCAAACCGAATCCGAAGGTGTACATAGGTACTCCGAGAGGTGAGCGTTTGCATATAGCGGTTTGTGCTTTTATTCTAAAATTTGTTTTTAACAAATTTTTTCATCTGTGTTTTTTTCAAATATATAAATATTTTTAAATAAATTTATTATTCCCACAAATCGCGTTCTGTGCGTCTTTTTACATCCCATTTTCTACCATTTGTATTCTGAGTTGTGATACGGTGTTCCGATAAATCCCACCTGAGCAAAATCCTCCGGGTTATTGCGTATTATATAATCAATATACGACTCAAACATAAGCGCGGTAAGTCTGTAGCCCGCCGCATTCATATGACCGGACAGGAAGAAGTTTCTTCTGAATTCTTCATCATAAACAGGGGCATATTTGGTAAGGTCTATTACATAACAGTTGTCAAACATTTCGCTTAGTTTATATAAAAGCTCATATAACTGCTGATAAAGCTGCTCTTTTTCCGGACTTAAATCATCACGCTTCGGATTGGTAATAAGAAAAAACTTTGCCTTAGGCTGAATTTCCTTATATCGTGCAATAATCTGTGCATAATAGCCGACAAAAGTAGGCTTGTTTTTTGCCCAGTCCGACAGATCAATGTCATCTGTTGTGCCAAATTCAAGTTCTCCGTTCACTATTGCGGTCGTATCGTTTACCCCCAAAGCAATTATGTATGCCTGACACGCAAGCTCTCTGTCCCAATAACCGTTTTCGCGCGCAAAGGTTTCGCAATAGGCTTTGGCTGTCATTCCGCCGCGCGAAAAGTTATAAGCTTTGCAGCCTATATCGCGTGCCATGTACTGTCCCCAGGAATATTCATAAAAGTCGTGATACGTGTGTCTGCCGTTTTCGTATCCCTGAAACTCTCCCGATGATAAGCTGTCACCTATACAGCCTATTGTTCTGAAAATCCCGCACAGCCCTCCGTCCGTAACCATATTGTCAAGCGGTTTTTCTCCATCATTTTTTACATACTTTGAAATATCCATACTATAAAAAATTCCTTTCATCTCTTAATGCGTTGATTATAGCACTCTTTACGATTCCTTTCAAGAATATTTTATTTTACACATTTGTTTTGGTATAATCGCTGCAAAAAACGCAAATATTTTGTACTTTTTTACTAAAATAAATTTTTAATTTTATTTTTTTCATGCACAATTATTCACGGTGTTATCTTGACAAAATCAATTTACGGTTGTATAATATGCCAAAAGTTAGCAAAGACGCTGCATGGATTTCCGTGCGGCATCTTTTTTTCAGAGCTTGATATGTCAAAATTATATACTTAGAATATAAGATAAAGATTTTACATATACAAGCAAGGTGTTTATAATGAAATGGTTGTTTGATGCGGCGGAAAGGAGGAGATTTATATGAATGGTTTATCCGAAAGACTTATGGAGGAACTAAACTCATCTGTGGCGTTTACCATTCCGATAGGAAAGGGGATTCCTGTTTCGTCATCACTTGCAGTGACATGGGGGATTATGCTGGTGCTGGTTGTGATGTCGCTGTGCTTCACGCATAACATGAAGCTTGTTCCGGGCAAAAAACAGGCGGCGGTTGAAATGGCTGTGGAATGGATAAATAAATTCTTTACCGATCTGCTCGGCGAGGAGGGCAAGCGCTATATACCGTATCTCGGAACAGTGCTTTTATACATAGGTTTGTCAAATATCAGCGGTCTTTTCGGTGTTGCTCCGCCGACAAAGGATTTAAACGTTACTGCCGGTCTTGCAATAATGAGTATAGTGCTGATAGAGGCGGCAGGTATAAGAGCAAAGGGGCCTAAGCGATGGCTTAAAAGTTTTGCCGAGCCGGCGCCCTTTATCACGCCGATAAACATTCTTGAAGTATTCATCAGACCGTTGTCGCTGTGTATGCGGCTGTTCGGAAACATCCTCGGCGGGTTTGTGGTAATGGAGCTTATAAAGCTTGTGGCGCCTGTTTTGGTGCCGCTGCCGTTCAGCTTTTACTTTGATATTTTTGACGGCTGTATACAGGCATATGTTTTTGTATTCCTTACCTCTCTGTTTATACGAGAGGCAATAGAATAAAATATTTTATATAAAACGGAGGTAAATATTATGACAACTTTAATAGCAATCGGAGCAGGTATTGCGGTTTTGACAGGTATAGGAGCAGGTGTAGGAATAGGTATTGCAACAGGCAAGGCATCTGAGGCAATAGCAAGACAGCCGGAGGCAAAGGGTGATATCAACAAGGCGCTTTTGCTTGGCTGCGCTTTGGCAGAGGCAACCGCTATATACGGCTTTGTTATTGCAGTATTGGTAATTCTGTTTTTGAAATAACATAATACTGCCCCTTATCTGAATCAGGAGGCGAGAAAGATGCTGAACCTTAACTGGGATATAATATGGACATTTGTAAATATATTGATTTTGTTTGTTCTGCTGAAGCTGTTTCTTTTTAAGCCCGTCAATGCAATGATGGAAAAGCGCAGAAAGCTGATAGACGGACAGCTCAGTGATGCGGCGCAAAAGCAAAAGGAAGCTGAGGCAGAAAAGCAGGCATATGCCGACAGACTTAAAGAGGCACACGCCGAGGCAGCGGAGATTCTGAAAAAAGCCAAAGCGGAGGCGGAGGCGCAGTATTGCATGATACTTGAACGGGCAGAGCGCGATGCACAAAAGAAAACCGCTGAGGCAGAAAAGAAGATAGCGCTTGAACACGAACAAATGCTGAAAAACGCCAAAAGCGAGATTGCCGCTGTTGCGGTTATGGCAGCGCAAAAGCTTGCCGTAAAGCACGCTGATGCCGAAGTGGACAGTGCATTGCTTGAATCCCTTATACAAGAGGCAGGTGCAATGAAATGACAGTTTTTGCAGATACCTGTGCAAGAGCGCTGCTCGATATGGAAATCAGCCGGGAACAAATCAATGACTGCCGAAGATTGCTGACAAACTCCGATTTAAAGTCGGCGCTGAACAATCCGACGGTCGGACGGCGCGAAAAGCTTGCTGTTATAGACAGACTTTTTCCGCAGGAAACAAAAAGCCTCTGGAAGGTGATTTGTTCTGACGGATTATTCTATCTGGCGGATGAAATTTTAGATGCGTATGATTCGGCGGCGTTGAAAAAGCAAGGATGCGCCGCGGCGGAGTTAATTTATGTTACCGAGCCGTCAGAGGAACAGAAAAACGAGATACGCAAGCTGGTTTGCAGAATAAAAGGCATAAAGGATGCCAAATTAAGCTGCCGCCGCGATACGTCGCTGATTGGCGGCTATTGTCTGCAGATTGACGATACAAAGTATGACAGAAGTATTATCGGCGGATTTAAAAATCTGCAAAAAATACTTCTGCGGAGGTGATAGACATGAGCACAGTTAAACAGGACGAAATTCTTTCCGTACTGAAAAGCGAAATAGAAAATTTTGATGCAAAAACTCAGGTCAGCGAAACAGGCAGAGTTATACAGATTCATGACGGAATCGCAAATGTGTACGGCATAAACCGCGCTATGTACGGCGAGCTGGTCGAGTTTGAAACCGGAATTTTCGGAATTGTCCAGAATATAGAATATAAGTCAGCGGGCGTGGTTCTTTTGGGAAGCGACCACGGTTTAAGAGAAGGCTCTGAGGTTAAGCGTACGGGCAAAAAAGCCGGTGTGCCCGTGGGCAAAAACTTTATCGGCCGTGTGGTAGACGCATTGGGCAAACCGATTGATGCCCTCGGACCGATAGCGAGCGAGGATTTCTTCCCGATAGAGAGTGATGCCCCCGGAGTAACAGAAAGAAAGTCGGTCAATGTTCCGCTGCAGACCGGTATACTTTCGATAGACTCGATGTTTCCGATAGGCAGAGGTCAGCGTGAACTTATAATAGGTGACAGACAAACAGGAAAGACCTCAATCGCAACAGATACAATTCTAAACCAAAAAGGCAAGGATATTATATGCATCTATGTTGCAATCGGTCAGAAAGCCTCTACCGTTGCAAAGCTGACGGAAACGCTGAAAAAGTACGGAGCAATGAAATACACCATTGTCATGTCTGCCTTTGCCGGTGATATAGCGCCGCTTCAGTATATAGCGCCTTATTCCGGTACGGCGATGGCAGAGTTCTTTATGAAACAGGGCAAGGATGTTTTGATAGTATATGATGATCTTTCAAAGCACGCCACCGCATACAGAGAAATGTCGCTTCTTCTGCAGCGTCCGCCCGGCAGAGAAGCCTATCCCGGAGATGTTTTTTATCTTCATTCGCGCTTACTGGAGCGCTCCGGCAGACTGGATGACGCGCACGGCGGCGGTTCTATCACCGCACTGCCGATAATAGAAACACTTGCCGGTGATGTATCCGCATATATTCCGACAAATGTTATATCCATTACCGACGGACAGATATTTCTGGAAAGCGAGCTGTTCTTCTCCGGTATGCGTCCGGCGGTAAATGTCGGACTTTCGGTTTCACGCGTGGGCGGTGCAGCCCAAACAAAGGCAATGAAGAAGGCGGCCGGCGGACTTAGGCTTGACCTTGCACAATTCCGTGAGATGGAGGTCTTTACTCAGTTCAGCTCAGATTTGGACGGGGCTACCAAAGAATTACTTGAACACGGACGCAGACTTATGGAGCTTTTAAAGCAGCCGTTATCACAGCCGCTCAGTCTGCATGATGAGGTTATTCTTCTTTGTGCGGCAAACAACAGAATGTTTCTGGATGTTCCGGTCAAGGAAATGAAGGAGTTTAAGCAGGAACTTCTTGAATATTTTGAAAGAACACAGAAAGAGCTGATACAGAAAATAGAAACCGGAAAAGAACTGACGCCGGAAATCGAAGCGGAAATCAAAAACGCAGTTACAGAATTTAAAAGCAGGTGATTGTTTATGGCAAATATGCGCGGAATAAAAACGCGGATGAACAGTGTAAGCGAAATTATGAAGATTACAAACGCCATGTATCTGATTTCTTCGTCAAAGCTAAAAAAAGCACGAAAGCAGCTTGAAGCAACAGAGCCGTATTTTATCGGACTTCAGGATACCATGCATGAGATTTTAAGGCGTACACCGGAGATAGAGCATCGGTATTTTGACAAGCGTTCTGCCATTGCCGAGGAGGATAGAAAAATCAGCTATATTGTGTTTACCTCCGACAAGGGACTTGCCGGTTCGTTTAACCATACTATGGTGCGTATGGCTGAAGAAGAAATGAAGAAGCATAAAAACACCTCATTGTTTATAGTAGGTCAGTATGGCAGATCGTACTTTACAAGCAAGCACATTATGATAGACGGCGAGTTTTTATACACGGCGCAGGACCCTAACTTTTACCGTGCGCGTTCAATGGCAGAAAGCATGACAGAGCTGTTTATTCACGGTTATACAGATGAAGTCCGTGTTATCTATACCTGTATGGTAAGTCCGATTAAATCAGAACCGCGTATGCTGAAGCTTTTACCGTTGGAACGTGAAAATTTCAGCAGTTCTTCAAACGGAGCGGCATACAGCAGCGCCGACTTCAGACCGTCGCCGGAAAAGGTTATGGATTTTCTTGTGCCGAGCTATCTGAGAGGTTTGCTGTACGGTATTATGGTTGAATCGTTTTCAAGCGAACAAAATGCGCGCATGACGGCAATGGATGCCGCAACGGCGAGCGCAAAGGATATGATAAAGGATTTATCTCTGCTTTATAACCGTGCGCGGCAGGCGGCGATAACACAGGAAATAACCGAGGTAGTAAGCGGTTCCAACGGAATGAAAGGAGATGGCATCTGACATGGAAAAAGGCAGAATAGTACAGGTTTTCGGCCCGGTTGTGGATGTTGCCTTTGACGGCGAATATCTGCCGATGATAAGAGATGCTCTGACTGTTGACAATCACGGCAGACAGGCGGTCATGGAGGTTGCAAGACACATGGGCAACAATGTTGTAAGAGCGGTTATGCTCACCTCCAGTGAGGGACTTCAAAAGGATATGGAGGTCACGGCTCTCGGCAGCGGAATAAAGGTCCCTGTGGGCGAGCAGACTCTGGGCAGAATGTTTAATGTTCTGGGACAAACCATAGACGGAGGCTCTGAGATAGATGGCGATGAGCAATGGGAAATACACCGCAATCCGCCGAGCTTTGAGCAGCAAAGTCCTGTTGTTGAAATCCTTGAAACAGGAATAAAGGTCATAGATTTGCTTGCTCCGTACGCAAAGGGCGGAAAGATAGGACTTTTCGGCGGTGCAGGAGTCGGAAAAACCGTGCTGATTCAGGAGCTTATACATAATATAGCGACAGAACATGGCGGATATTCAATATTTACCGGTGTCGGAGAACGCTCCCGCGAGGGAAATGATTTATGGATGGAAATGAAAGAATCCGGCGTCTTAAACAAGACTGCGCTTGTCTTTGGACAGATGAATGAGCCTCCCGGTTCAAGAATGCGTGTTGCACAAACAGGACTTACTATGGCGGAATACTTCCGCGACAGAAAAAAACAAAATGTACTTTTATTTATAGATAACATCTTCAGATACGTTCAGGCAGGCTCTGAGGTGTCGGCGCTTCTCGGAAGAATGCCGTCAGCCGTAGGCTATCAGCCTACTCTGGCAACGGAAATGGGCGAGCTTCAGGAGCGGATAACCTCTACTAAGGACGGTTCTGTTACTTCTGTCCAGGCAGTATATGTACCTGCAGATGATCTGACAGACCCGGCACCGGCTGTCACCTTTGCTCACCTGGACGCAACCACTGTGCTTTCCAGAAAGATTGTGGAACAGGGCATATATCCGGCGGTCGATCCGCTTGAATCCACCTCACGTATTCTGGAGCCTGATGTGGTCGGAAGCAGACACTATGAAACCGCAAGAAAAACACAGGAACTTTTGCAGAAGTATAAGGAGCTTCAGGATATTATTGCTATTCTGGGTATGGACGAGCTTGATGACGCCGATAAAACAGCGGTTTACAGGGCGAGAAAAATACAAAAGTTTTTGTCACAGCCTTTCCATGTTGCAGAAACTTTTACCGGTATTGCAGGAAAGTATGTGCCGCTTGACGAAACACTTAAAGGCTTTGAGGCAATTATTTCCGGTGATACCGATGATTATCCGGAATCCGCATTCCTTATGGCAGGCACAATAGACGAGGTATATCAAAAGGCAAAGGAAATGTCAGATAAGTAAAGGAGCGATATTATGGATAAGGCTTTTCATTTACAGATTATTTCCTGTGACAGACAGTTTTATGACGGTCCGTGCGAGATGCTTGTGTTTCAGGGACTTGACGGAGAATACGGCGTTCTGCGCGGTCATGAGCCTATGGTGACATGCCTTACGGCAGGAGAGCTCAGATACAAGATTGATGGTGAATGGCACTATGCGGCAATAAGCAACGGCTTTATCTCCGTAAACCCAGACAGGGCAACCGTGATGGCAGATACCGCCGAATCTCCGGAAGAAATTGATATAAGACGTGCAAATGAGGCAAAGCTGCGTGCTGAGGAACTTTTAAGACAAAAACAGAGCATAAAGGAATATTATCATACGCAGGCAGCATTGAACCGCGCAATGAATAGGCTGAAGGTAACAAGACGGCATATGCCGTAATGAAAACGGGATATTAGAAATATAATGAGGGTGCAGCAAAATGAAATCATTTTGCCGTACCCTCATTTTAAATCTCTTTAAATCTCTATAGTCTGCGCCTTGTCATACTGTGCCGCCACATCCTCCGGCAGCTTGGTGCAAAGACTTACTATTATTATAACAATACAGGAAATTGCAAATGCCGGAACAAGCTCATATACATCAAATATACCGCCCTTCAGCATATACCAAACTATATCTAATATACCGCCGGTCAAAACTCCGGCGATTGCGCCCTGCACTGTCATTCTTCTCCAGTACAGCGACAAAAGCACACACGGTCCGAATGCCGCACCAAATCCGCCCCAAGCCATAGAAACAAGGTCAAATACCGAGCTTGACGGATTCAACGCAAGTGCCAAAGCTATCAGCGATACTACAATAACCGCTCCGCGGCTTATCCATACAAGCTTCTTCTGCGACGGTTCTGTTTTGCAAACCGAACCGTAAAAATCTTCAGTTATTGATGAAGCCGTAACCAAAAGCTGAGAATCCGCGGTACTCATGATAGCTGCCAGAATAGCAGTCAGGAAAATTCCGCATAATATAGCGCCGATTATAGAACCGGACATACCGAAAATACTTTGTATCAGAACCATAAAGATTTTTTCCGGATCACCGTTTGCCATAGCCGCAAGCTCCGCAGCGGCATGACCGCTGCTTATATACAGACTTCCGAGCATACCGATTATTACGGCGCAGGCGAGCGTTATAATAACCCATATTGTCGCAATTACTCTGGCAGGCTGAATCTCACTTGAAGAACGAATTGCCATAAATCTTGTCAGAATATGCGGCTGTCCGAAGTAGCCAAGTCCCCATCCTATGCTTGAAATCAGCAGCAGAACATTTATTCCGCCTGCGGCGTTTTTCGGCAGCCACGAGAATACCTCGCCCTTTACCGCCTCCATACCTTTAAACTGAATCATAGTCTGATCCCAGCCGCCGATTTTGCTTATTATGATAGCCGGCATAACTATTATGGCAAAGAACATTATTATACCCTGTATCAAATCCGTCCACGCAACAGCCTTAAAGCCGCCGAGGAAGGTATAACCGATAATGATTATTCCGCCGATAAACAAGCCGAGCTTATACGGCACACCGAACGCCGCCTCAAACAGCTTTGCGCCTGCGGCAAATTGTGCCGCAGTGTATACCAGGAAAAATACCATTATAAACAGTGATGACGCTATTCTCAGGATTTTTGTTTTGTCATTGAACCTGTTTTCAAAATAAACCGGAATCGTTATGGAATCATTTGATACCTGCGTCTGCTTACGCAATCTTTTTGCAACCAAAAGCCAGTTTAAATATGTACCGATAAGCAGACCTATCGCAGTCCACATAGCGCTGCAGGTTCCCGTATACAGCGCGTACGCCGTTCCGGGAAGTCCCATCAGCAGCCAGCCGCTCATATCGGACGCCTGCGCCGACATTGCGGCAACCCACTTATTTAAGCTTCTTCCGCCGAGAAAGTAATCTGACATACTTTCATTCTTCTTGTAAAACCCAAGTCCTATAAGCAGCATTATAATCAGATATACTGCCAGAACCGCAAACTGAACAATTTTCAGACTCATTACACGTTCTCCCTCTTATAATTATTTACTTTTTTAAAACAAGATGCCGCGGCAGACCGTCTACCATAAACGGCTCAAGTTCTCCTATGATAAGCGGACGGCTGTAATCCAAAAATTCTTTTTTTACAGACGCGCCGTCCTCGCCGATCCAGCTTTCCGGAACGGTCTTTTCTATATTGGCAACCTTGTATATATCGAATGTTTCAGTCAATATATGATAAGGCTCGCTGCAGATACGGCGAAATATCACCATTTCACCGGTATGCCCCTTAATCGCCGCTCTGACCGACTCAGCACCCGCCATGAACGCTTCGGTTATATCGCGTCTTGCAGCAATATGAGCCGCGCAGCGTTGGAGAGTATTAAGTTCTATTCCTCTTGCCTTTACCCCAAGCTCATGACCGACCAAATCCGACAAGCACGCTGCCGTACCGGCAAGTATTTTATGACCGAAGGCATCCGACGGAGCTTTTGCAATGCTTTCACTGCATACATATTCGCCGGACTTGTTGCGTATTCCCTCTGACACGGCAACAACCACGGTTTTCTTTTCGCGCCTTAAATCCTCAACCCTCTTTAAGAAGGTATCGGTGTCAAACACCTTTTCCGGCAGATATATCAAATCCGGACCGTCACAGTCCTCACAGGCGGAAAGTGCCGCCGCCCCTGTAAGCCAGCCTGCATTTCTGCCCATGATTTCAACTATTGTGACAGAATCCATGTCATACACATTACTGTCACGGATAATCTCTTTTACGGTTGACGCAACAAATTTCGCCGCGCTTCCGTATCCGGGAGTGTGGTCTGTTTCCGCCAAATCGTTATCTATGGTTTTGGGTACACCCATAAACCTTATGTCGCTTTTGATTGAAATAGCATATGATGTCAGCTTCAGTATAGTATCCATCGAGTCGTTTCCGCCGATATAGATAAAATACTTTATATTCAGCTTATCCAATACGGCAAACAGTTTTTTATACGGCTCGTCCTCCTTACGCATATCCGGAAGCTTGCATCGGCAGCTGCCGAGGAACGCCGCGGGTGTTCTCTTTAAAAGTTCAATATCCAAATCATTGGCTATATGATCACCGAGGTCAACATATTCTTCGCGCAGCAAGCCCTCAATACCGTTGCACATTCCGTAGACCGTTTTGATACCGGCATCCTTTGCCGCTTTATAAACACCCACCAGACTTGAATTTATTACCGCAGTAGGGCCGCCCGACTGACCGACTATTACATTGCCACTTACCATATGCTGTTTTCCCTCTTTCTATTCTTTAGGTGTTCCGTCCGGATTGAACAAAGGCAGCGGAGCAAGATATGTTATATCTTTGCGGCCTATGGCATCGCCCTCTGCAAGAACAGCCATACGTCCGACAATATTGCCGCCGACTTCCTCTACCAGTTTTTCCAGTGCACGGAGTGAATCACCCGTACTTATTACATCATCAACTATAAGGACTCTTTTGCCCCTCATTGCCTCTGCTTCTCTGCCGCCTATGCAAAGCATCTGACGGTTTTCAGTGGTAATTGAATTGACGTATGTAGTATGTACCTCCTGCATATAAAGCTTAGGAGCCTTGCGTGCAACAATATAATCCTTTGCGCCGGACTGTCTTGCCATTTCGCACAGCAGCGGAATACCCTTACACTCAGCCGTAATCATAATATCATGCTCCGGCGCAAGCGCCAAAAGCTCCTTTGCTGCCGCAACAGTGATTTCGACATCGCCAAACATAATAAAAGCCGCAATGTCAAGATTGTCGTCTACCTTACAAAACGGAAGCTGGCGGGTTAATCCTGCAACCTCCAGTGTATAATACTTCTGCATTTTATCAGAACCTTTCATATTACTGCCTGTACTTTTTTATTATTCCTATATTACGCAAGCCCCATAGCTTTAAGCGTGATATAAATTGTAAACAGAGCAACGGAAATCCACATAACTCCGCTTATCTCCTTAACCTTGCCTATAACCACCTTAAGAATAACCCATGAAAGCATACCGAACATAATACCGTTTGCAATAGAATATGTAAGCGGCATCATAACAATAGCCATAAACGCACCGATTGTATCGGCAACATCGCCGTCAAACTCAACCTTTTTAATTGAACCGAGCATAAGGAGTCCTACATAAAGCATTGCCGGAGTTGTTGCAAATCCGGGTATAGCGGTAAATACCGGAGCAAGAATCAGTGACAGGAAGAACAATACAGCTGTAACAACTGACGCAAGTCCTGTTCTGCCGCCGGCAGATGTTCCGGCACTGGATTCAACAAAGCTTGTTACCGTTGATGTACCCAGAATAGCGCCGACCGTTGTACCCACTGCATCAGCCATCAGGGCTGCACCGGCTTTGGGAAGCTCACCCTTCTCATCAAGCAGATTTCCTTTTTCGGCAACACCTATCAGAGTTCCTACCGTATCAAATATATCGGTATAAAGGAATGTAAATACTATCAGTGCAAATGCCGGAATATTCTTTGCTATAAATCCAAAATCAAAGTCACAGAAAAGCGGTGCAGAAAATGCGGACATTGAAAATGTCGGAATAACAGAATACACACCCTCGTCAATATTCGGAACATACCAGCCGCCAAGCTCTGCAAGTATGCCGAGAATCCATGTTATGATTATACCGAGCAATATGCCGCCCGGAACCTTAAAGTGCTGAAGCACACCGATTATCAAAAGTCCGGCAAGCGCAAGCACAACGGTTGCAGATGACAAATCACCCAAAGCAACGGTCGTTGCCTCGCTTGAAACAACTATACCTGCATTAAGAAGCGCTATAACCGTTATAAACAGACCTATTCCGGCTGTTATTGCAAATTTAAGGTTATTCGGAATCTTATTAACCAATGCTTCACGGAACTTGAACAAGGATAAAATCATAAAAATTATACCCTCGATAAATACCGCTGTCAAGGCGACCTTGTAATCATAACCCATTGCACCGCATACCGTAAACGCAAAGAACGCATTAAGTCCCATACCGGATGCCAAAGCAACCGGATAATTTGCGAAAAATGCCATACACAGCGTTGCGATACCTGCCGAAATTGCCGTAGCGGAAAATGCCGCTGCGCGCGGTATTCCTGCGATTTCCATGTAGTTCGGGTTTACTGCCAGAATATAAGCCATTGCCAAAAAAGTGGTAATACCGGCTATAATCTCGGTACGTACATCCGAACCTCTCTCTTTAATTTTGAAGAACTTCTCCATTATGATTCCCTCCCGGAAATATTTTGTTAGTTTTTTATTTTTCCTATTCTTAATTTTAACCGGTTTGAAAATAAACATCAGCACAAATCAAATTTTA
>CAJLFL010000039.1 GCA_905205855.1 uncultured Eubacteriales bacterium
GATATAGAAAATATTAGCGAAAAGATATTACAAAGATTAATTATCGAAGATATAAATGTCATGTAATATTAAAGGGGCCGACAACCACCCCGCGTGCCGGTGATCCGTGGCCAAACATAGAGAGTGCAAATGTAGCTATGAGAAAAGAGCTTGACCTGTTTGCCAATGTTCGTCCGGTAAAGGTTCCGGAGCAGGGTATAGACTGGACATTCTATCGTGAGAATACCGAGGGTGCATATGCTGTAGGTTCTAAGGGTGTTCATGTAAACGACGATTTGGCTATCGACTTTACCGTTACCACTCAGGAGGGCAGCGAGCGTATAGCAAGAGCAGCCTTTGAGTATGCCAAAAAGACAGGTAAAACAAGAGTTACTGCCGTTACAAAGGCGAATGTCGTAAAGACTACGGACGGTAAGTTCCTCAGAATTTGCCAGGAGGTAGCAAAAGATTATCCGGGAATTGAGCTTGATGACTGGTATATTGATATTATGACTGCAAAGCTGGTAGATCCGAAACGCCGCACACAATTCCAAGTGCTTGTTCTGCCAAACCTGTACGGAGATATTCTGACTGACGAGGCTGCTGAGTTCCAGGGCGGTGTAGGTACGGCAGGAAGCGCAAATATAGGTAAGAGATATGCCATGTTTGAGGCTATTCACGGCAGTGCGCCGCGTATGGTTCAGGAGGGACGCGATAAATATGCAGATCCATGCAGTATCATCCGTGCCGCTGTTATGCTGCTTGAACATATCGGCTATACCGATCGTGCAAAGAAGTTGGAGCGTGCTCTTGACATTTGTATGTATGAAGAAAAGAAGCTTGTAGTAACAGGCAGAGATACCGGCGCAACCGGTAAAGAGTTTGCGGATTATGTAATGGAAACCGTAAAATCATTATAAAAACTATTATGCGGAGCGGGCTGTAACCGTTCCGCATAAATTATATCGGAAGAATTATGAAAACAAAAGCTTTTAAAGCGGCGCTGCCGTATACATTGCCGATTTGTATAGGCTTTTTGTTTATAGGTATGTCATACGGTTTGTTCATGCAGAGCAAAGGATTTTCAATAATCTACCCTATCTGCATGAGCTGTTTTATATTCGCCGGTTCTATGGAATTTGTGACGGTTGAGCTGCTGCTTTCCGCTTTTAATCCGCTGCATGCTTTTCTTTTGACGCTTATGGTAAACGCGCGCCATTTGTTTTACGGGATTTCGATGCTCGGTAAGTTTAAAAACACGGGCTTGAAAAAGCTGTATCTGATTTATGGTATGTGCGATGAAACCTTTAGTATAAACTGTACCATCGCTCCGCCTGAGGATGTTGACAGAGGGTGGTTTATGTTCTTTGTTACGCTGCTTAATCAGATTTATTGGGTGTCGGGCGCGGCACTCGGCGCACTGATAGGAAGAATGATTCATTTTAATACAAAGGGCATAGAGTTTGTCATGACTGTGCTGCTTGCCATTATGCTGACAGAGCAATGGGAGGAAAACAAGGATCACAGACCGGCGCTGATAGGACTTGGCTGCACTGCAATCTGTCTGATTATTTTCGGAAGCTCCGGATTTATACTGCCGGCAATGGGACTGATATTGCTTTGCTTTGTACCGGGAATGAGAAGGGAGCGTAAGAAATGACAGTTACTCAGAGTATAATTAAGATTGCAGCGGTTGTGCTCGGAACAATGACAACCAGGTTTTTGCCGTTTATTATTTTCCCTGAGGGAAAAACGCCGCCGCGGTTTATTATGTACCTTGGCAAGGTCTTGCCGTATGCGGTTATTGGTTTGCTTGTAGTGTATTGCCTGAAGGATGCGGTATTTACGGAGTACCACGCTCTGCCTGAGCTTATAGCGATAGCTTGCGTTATTTTACTGCATAAATGGAAGAAGAATATGTTTATCAGTATGGCGGCGGGAACTGCAATATATATGCTGCTTATTCAAATGGTTTTTGTATAATAACGGAGGCCGTTTAGAAAGTTGACAGACTTTCTAAACAGCCTCTGTTTCTATGATTTTATTTTCCGGCACCGAATACGGTGTATAGTATCTTTACTGCCTCTGCGCGGGTTACGCTTTGTTTGGGCTTTAATGTTCCGTCCGGATAACCGTTCAATATTCCCTGTGCCGTGGAAAGCTTCATGCTTTCCATTGCCCACCACGGAATATCAGCCGCATCTGCGGCGGTTATCGGCGATTTTGCCAAGCCTTTTGGCAAAAGCCGTTCTATTGATATTGCGTATTCAAGACGCTGTATATTGCTGTTCGGATCAAATTTTACGCCGTAGTCTGTCAGCTGTCCCTGCATTATTCCGAGAGAATATATTGCTTTTACATAATTTACTGCCCACCACGGAATGTCTCCGGCATCCGTAAACGGAATGTACGTTGATTCATAGTCGCCGGGATTTACGCCAAGATAGTTGCACAGCATAATGGCAAATTCGGTTCTCGTCATATTATTGTTTGGTAAAAACAGAATTGTTCCGTCACCGTCCGTACTGCCGTTTATAACACCTTTTGCCGCCATATAGCTGATGTAACTGCTTGCCCAATGCCCCTCTGTGTCTGTAAATTTGTTTTTGTTTTCACTGAGTTTTCCTATATCGCACGCTTTCATGGCTGAGGCGCCGGTGCTGTCGGTCACAATCAGCAGGATTCGGTGATAGGTGCTGAGTTCTTCTGTCGAAAGCTTATGCAAAACCGTTCCTGTATTTGCGTTGTATTCAAATGCCGCAGGCTCGCCGTCTATATAAAGATTTATATTATCTGCTGTGAGAACTGCGTTTGATGAGGAAATTTCGGCACTGAAGCCCTCAGAGGTTTTGATATTTGTTATCTGCGGATATGCTGCGGGGGTATTCACCTGTTCCGAATCTACTATTTTTACAGGAATTTCATATGTGCAAAGACCGGCGTTTACTGCGAGTATTCCGCTTGCTCCGCTGTTTTTGGAGACCGTAAAGCGGCCGTCATTGGTGATTTCTCCTATAGAATCGCTGTCGCTGACAAGCCGCCATGTAAAGCTGTCGTCTGCGACAACCATTTGCTGACCGTACCAATATGCCGTGCCTGTCAGGTCTACGCTTTCGCCGGGGGTGACAGAAAGCTCGGTAACTTCAGAGCCTGTAGTGCTGTTGTGTATTTTCAGTTCAGTGGGGGTTGCCACTGATTTCAGCATGGTTGAGCCGCTTGCTCCGCTGCCGCTTTTTGCACCGACATAAACATCACCGTTGCCTCTTACGGTCACATAGCCGTTTTCATATACAACACTGCTTTGACCGTCTGCCGAGGGCGTGCCTGAATCCTGCTCAAGATAGAAGGTTATGTCATTTGGCATGTCTGCAGGGCCGAATGAACTGTCAAGTGCACTTTCAACTCTGAGTTGAATTGACGAGCCTGATAAAACCGGCGTTCCCCAATCGGAAAGGTTGAGTTTATATGGTATTCCGGACGGAGCGTTATTCTTTTTTAAGAAGAAAAAGTTTGCACAGCTGCGTAAGCCCTTGTCTGAGGGGGAGTTTAAAACTCTGAAATCTGTTGTGCCGGGCAGAACCCCGCCTATAGCGGTAGAACCGCCGCCGTCAAGATTCATTGCTTCAACACATCCGAGTTCAAGCAGTCTGCGTGCAAGGGTTTCCTTTCGCACACCATAGCTGTAGCCGCTCTGCCTGCCGTCTATTGTATAAAACACGGTAGAACCGTCTGCCAGTATACCGACAGCAGTTCGCGGTGCAGCACTTTCGTCCGAATAGTCAAGACTGCCGTTGGTAATCAGCTTACCGCCAAGTCCGCCGAGGGCATATACTGCACTGTTCCAGCGTTCGTCGCCGGATAATTCGCGTGTGTTAAAGGTAACCTTTGTGCCGACCTGTAAAATATTAAGCCTATCTTTAAGTTCTTGTGATGCATCTGATGCAACGCTGAGTACCAGCTTACCCTGCGGAATGGAAACTGATCCATCGTCCTCGCTGATGCTTTCGACAACGGCGGTTACGCTGCTGCCGAGGGTAAAGCTGCCGCTTACACTGCCGAGAACAATATTGATACCATATCCGGGGGAGTGTGTGCTATCGGAAAATTCATCCGTGAACAAGTACAGTGCATAGGGCTGCCGGTACTTATTTATACATTCAATTACAGCTGTTCCGGAATAGGTCTGCATTGTGGTTTCGATCGGCAGATTTCCCATAAATGCCGTTCCGTCACTGCGAAAGCCTATCGCCGGGAGATTTGCGGAATCCTTTGACAAGACTTTTCCGTTTATAATGACATTGCTCATAGGGACTCCCGTCTGGAATGAGAAAAAGTCAGCATTGATTCCTGCGGCTGTGTAAATTCCGTCACCGCGAAGCAAATCATTTGCCTGAGTAATGGTACGTTTCCCGTAGATGGAATAGCCGTTTGCCAAAATCGGAACAACATCGCTGTTCGGCGTATAAGTGACAAAATGCTCGGTTTGCTGTCCTACATCGCTGTTTTGAAAGGTGTTTATGTTTAAAACGGTTCCCTGCGCCAGTTGGGTTTCCTTATGCGAGGTATGCGTTCCGAGAACATCGGCAAATATGTTTAAAGGCGCGGATAAAACAAAAAACGCGGTAACTGCCGCGGTGGTTTTTGTTATTAACTTTCTTGCGGCAGCCGATTTATTAAATCGTAACATTAAATCATTCCTTCCGATAAAATCACTTTCAGAGAATGTCGCCGGTAAATAAAATAACTGATAAAAATAAACAAAGAAATCAGTTGTTTTTAGGGTAAAAATCCCTTGACAACCCTAAAATAACGTGATATAATGATTATCTATTTAAAATGAGAAATTGTGCGTATTTCTTTTTTAAAATAATTGTTTCAAACAACACAACACGGGTAGTATAGCACAGAATTATCAAATTATCAAGGTTTTTTTGAAAATCGTTGTAAAAAGTTATTTTGTGCAAAAATGAACCGTTTTGTGTGTATTGCTATGCTGGCAGAAAGGAAAATCCATCCATTAAAATCGGAGTCCGGATCACTTTCTTTCGGCTGATGTAATAATTATCTGCGTATGCGGATTTTAAATAAATTTTTAATGAGGTGAGCGGTTTTATGGTACATCCTGTGAAACTAGGCAGAAACACGCGTATGAGTTACGGTAAGATTCATGAGGTTCTGGAAATGCCGAACCTGATTGAAATCCAAAAGAACTCCTACGACTGGTTTTTGGACGAAGGACTTAAAGAGGTCTTTCATGACGTGTCGCCTATTACAGATTATACCGGTAATCTGATTCTGGAATTTATTGATTATCGTCTGGAGGACACAACAAAGTATGATATAGAGGAGTGTAAGGAGCGCGATGCTACTTATGCTGCGCCTTTGCGTGTAAAGGTCAGACTGATAAACAGAGAAACCGGAGAGGTTAAGGAACAGGAAATATTTATGGGCGATTTTCCGATCATGACTCCCTCCGGAACCTTTATAATAAACGGTGCGGAGCGTGTAATTGTTTCTCAGCTGGTTCGTGCTTCAAGCGTATATTACTCAGAGGAATTTGACAAAGTCGGAAAAAAGCTTTTCTCGTCACAGGTTATTCCTACCCGCGGTGCATGGCTTGAATATGAAACCGACAGCAACGATATATTTTATGTGCGTATAGACAGAAACCGCAAGATTCCTGTTACCGTGCTTATACGTGCGCTCGGGTTCGGAACAAACGCTCAGATAACAGAGCTGTTCGGCGAGGATGCGCGCCTTTTGGCAACCATGGAAAAGGATACCACGTCTACGGAAGAAGAAGGCTTGCTTGAGGTATACAGAAAGCTGCGTCCGGGTGAGCCGCCTACGGTTGAAAGTGCACAGTCGCTTATCACAAATCTGTTCTTTGATCCAAAGCGTTATGACTTGGCAAGAGTCGGCAGATATAAGTTCAATAAAAAGCTTCGCCTTGCCGACCGTATAACGGGCTGCGTTTCCGGTCAGACTGTTGCCGATAAGGAAACCGGTGAGATTATAGTATCAGAGGGCGACGTGATAACAAAAGAGATTGCTCTTGCTCTTGAAAAGGCAGAGGTAAATGATATTGTTGTTGACATTGACGGAAACCGTACAAAGGTTATTTCAAATGATATGGTTGACCTTAAAAACTATGTTGACTACAATCCCAGAGATTATGGAATTACGGAAAGTGTACGCAGAATAGTTTTGCATGAGATTTTAGATCAGTACCCGGATGTAAATTCGGAGGAGTTTAAAAACGCTCTCAGAGAAAAGAAGGATGAGCTTATTCCGCGGCATATACTTATCGACGATATAATAGCCTCGATTTCGTATATAGGAAACCTTGCAAACGGTGTCGGCTGTGTTGACGATATTGATCACTTGGGCAACCGTCGTCTGCGTAGTGTGGGTGAGCTTCTACAAAACCAGTTCAGAATCGGTCTTTCCCGTATGGAGCGTGTTGTACGCGAGCGTATGACTATCCAGGATTTGGATGTTATAACACCTCAGACGCTGATAAATATTCGTCCGGTTACGTCTGCTATAAAAGAGTTTTTCTGCTCATCACAGCTGTCACAGTTTATGGATCAGATTAACCCTCTCGGTGAGCTGACACATAAGCGCAGGCTTTCCGCATTAGGTCCCGGAGGTCTTTCGCGTGAACGTGCAGGATTTGAGGTTCGTGACGTTCACCATTCGCATTACGGACGTATGTGCCCGATAGAAACGCCTGAAGGCCCTAACATCGGACTTATCAACTCGCTCAGCGGATTTGCAAAGGTAAACGAATACGGATTTATAGAAACTCCGTATCGCCGTATAGATAAAGAAACCGGTATTGTAACGGATGAGGTTGTGTATATGACCGCCGATACGGAGGAAGGCTTCTATGTTGCACAGGCAACAGAGCCTTTGGATGAAAATAACCGGTTTGTCAATAAAAAGATTGTAACAAGATATAAGGATGAATTCCTCGAAATACCTGCCGGCAGGGTAGATTATATGGATGTATCACCGCGACAGGTTATGTCTATAGCTACAGCGATGATACCGTTCCTTGAAAATGATGACGCTAACCGTGCGCTGATGGGTTCAAACATGCAGCGTCAGGCAGTTCCGCTGCTTGTTCCCGAATCTCCGATAGTAGGTACGGGTATGGAGTATAAAGCGGCAAAGGATTCCGGCGTGTGCATACTCGCAAAAGAGGGCGGCGTGGTTGAAAAGGTTTCGGCAGATGAAATCGTTATCCGCAACGACAGCGGCGCCGTTGATAAATATAAGCTTATAAAGTTTACGCGTTCAAACCAGGGAACCTGTGTAAACCAGCGTCCGATAGTAAGCCATGGTGAGCGTGTTGAAAAGGACGATATAATTGCTGACGGTCCTTCAACAAAGAATGGTGAAATAGGTCTTGGACGTAATATTCTCATTGGATTTATGACATGGGAGGGTTATAATTACGAGGACGCTATTCTGATAAACGAAAAGCTTGTCAAGGATGATGTGTTTACTTCTATACACATTGAGGAATATGAGATTGAGTCCAGAGATACAAAGCTCGGACCGGAGGAAATAACCAGAGATATACCGAATGTCGGTGATGACGCACTGCGCGATCTTGATGAACGCGGCATTATCCGTGTAGGCGCAGAGGTAGAAAGCGGCGATATACTCGTAGGTAAGGTTACGCCTAAGGGTGAAACAGAGCTTACGGCTGAGGAGCGTCTGCTTCGTGCAATATTCGGCGAAAAAGCAAGAGAAGTGCGCGATACTTCTTTGAAAGTACCTCACGGTGAATATGGTATAATTGTTGATGTAAAAGTATTTACCCGTGCTAACGGTGATGAGCTTCCGCCGGGAGTAAATCAGGTTGTACGCTGCTATATCGCTCAAAAGAGAAAGATTTCTGTCGGAGATAAAATGGCAGGACGTCACGGTAATAAGGGCGTTATTTCCAGAATACTTCCGGAGGAGGATATGCCTTTCCTTCCGGATGGTACACCGCTGCAGATAGTGCTTAACCCTCTGGGCGTACCCTCGCGTATGAATATCGGACAGGTATTGGAGGTTCACCTCGGCTATGCGGCAAAGGCGCTTGGCTGGAAAGTAGCAACTCCGGTGTTTGACGGTGCAAACGAGGAAGACATAATGGACGCGCTTGAGATGGCGGGCTATGACAGAAACGGTAAGACAATTCTGTATGACGGCAGAACGGGCGAACCTTTTGATAATCCTGTTACAGTCGGATATATGCATTATCTTAAGCTTGCACACCTTGTTGATGATAAGATACACGCGCGTTCTACAGGTCCTTACTCACTTGTTACGCAGCAGCCTCTCGGCGGTAAAGCGCAGTTCGGCGGTCAGCGTTTCGGTGAGATGGAGGTTTGGGCACTTGAGGCTTACGGCGCGGCATATACCCTCCAGGAGATACTGACGGTTAAGTCGGATGACGTTGTCGGACGTGTTAAGACATATGAGTCAATAGTTAAAGGCGATAATGTTCCGGAGCCGGGCGTACCTGAATCGTTTAAGGTATTGGTTAAGGAGCTGCAGAGCCTTGCACTTGACATAAAGGTTCTTGATGCTGATGATAATGAGATTATTCTGCGTGAATCTATTGATGATGATACAGATGATTTGCCTGTAAATATTGCGGGAATTGAGGATGACGAAGTTTCAGAGTCGGAAAACGACTCAGATTATGACTTTGATGATGACGATGATGATTTGCTTGATGAGGTTGCGGATATACTCGGCGAGGATAATGAGGATGATGAGGATGATGAGGATGATACGCCGCTTAAACAACCCAAAGAAGGCTTTGACGGCGATTATCTTGATTCCGACGATGTTGAATCTCTTGATTTGATGGCAGAGGAAGAAGATTTTGATGATGACGACATTTTATTCTAACGTTATCGGCTGAGATAATGTTAAATCCCTGTCTGCCAAACTCACGGCAGACAGTGCATTGAAATAAGTGAGTAGGAAAGGCATGGTCGTTATGAGCGAATATCAAAATTTTGAAGCAATTCAAATCGGACTTGCTTCGCCCGAAAAGATCAGAGAATGGTCAAGAGGCGAAGTTAAAAAGCCCGAAACTATAAATTACAGAACATTAAAGCCTGAAAGGGACGGTCTGTTCTGCGAAAGAATTTTTGGTCCGCAAAAGGATTGGGAGTGCCATTGCGGAAAGTATAAAAGGGTACGCTATAAGGGCGTTGTGTGCGATCGCTGCGGCGTTGAGGTTACACGCTCAAAGGTCAGACGTGAACGCATGGGACATATAGAGCTTGCTGTACCTGTTTCACATATATGGTACTTCAAGGGTATACCCAGCCGCATGGGCTTGATTCTGGATATGTCACCGAGAGCTTTGGAAAAGGTTCTGTATTTTGCGGCATATGTTGTTGTTGATCCCGGACGTACATCTTTGATGAAGAATCAGATTTTGTCCGAGAAAGAGTATAGAGAATATTATGAAAAGTACGGAGATATGTTCCGGGCAGGCATGGGTGCCGAAACTATTCTCGAAATGCTTCAGAACATAGATTTGGAAGCATTGTATGAGGAACTTAAAGCCGACCTTGACGGTGCAAAAGGACAGAAGAAAATTCGTACTGTTCGCCGTCTTGAGGTGGTAGAGGCATTTCGTAAATCCGGCAATAAACCCGAATGGATGATTCTTACGGTAATTCCGGTAATTCCGCCGGAAATCCGTCCGATGGTACAGCTGGACGGAGGCAGATTTGCAACCTCCGACCTTAATGATTTGTACCGCCGTGTTATAAACAGAAACAACCGTCTTAAAAGACTGCTTGATTTGGGTGCGCCCGAAATAATTGTAAGAAACGAAAAGAGAATGTTACAGGAGGCTGTTGACGCGCTAATTGATAACGGTCGCCGCGGCCGCCCGGTTACCGGTCCCGGAAACCGTCCTCTTAAGTCGCTGTCTGATATGCTTAAAGGTAAACAGGGACGTTTCCGTCAGAATCTTTTGGGTAAGCGTGTCGATTATTCGGGACGTTCCGTTATCGTTGTAGGGCCTGAGCTTAAGATTTATCAGTGCGGTTTGCCTAAGAAAATGGCACTGGAGTTGTTTAAGCCGTTTGTAATGAAAAAACTTGTTGCCGATGGACTGGCACACAATATAAAATCAGCAAAGCGTATGGTAGAGCGTGTACGTCCTGAGGTATGGGATGTGCTTGAAGATGTAATTTCAGAGCATCCTGTACTGCTTAACCGTGCACCAACTCTGCACAGACTCGGAATTCAGGCGTTTGAGCCTGTATTGGTAGAAGGAAAAGCCTTAAAGCTTCATCCGCTTGTTTGTACGGCGTTTAACGCTGACTTCGACGGTGACCAGATGGCTGTTCACCTTCCGCTTTCGGCAGAGGCTCAGGCTGAAGCAAGGTTTCTTATGCTTTCGGCAAACAACCTGATTAAGCCTCAGGATGGTAAGCCTGTTACCGTTCCTACACAGGATATGGTACTCGGAAGCTATTATCTTACATTAAAAGATGATTCCGAGATAGGTACGGGCAAGGTGTTTTCTTCATATAACGAGGCTGTTTTGGCTTATGTCAATAAAGCAGTAGGGCTTCATGCACCTATTAAGGTTCGTATTACCCAAAAGGTAAACGGAGTAGAAAAAACAGGCTTAATTGACGCAACTGTCGGACGTTTGATATTCAACTCAAAGATTCCGCAGGATCTCGGTTTTGTGGACAGAAATGATCCGGAGCATGAGCTTGATTTGGAAATCGGCGATAATATTCTTAAAACTCCGGCATCCAAATCAGATAATAAGGAGCATGTTGAACCGGGTGTTGATAAGAAGCTGCTCGGAAAGATTATAAACGCAAGCATAAAAATTCATGGAATTACAGAAACAGCTACTTTGCTTGATGATGTAAAGGCTATGGGATATAAGTATTCAACAATCGGCGCAATTACCGTTTGCGTGGACGATATGCAGATTCCCGAGGAGAAGAAGCAATATCTTGCGGAAGCCGAAGAGCGTATAGATAAGGTTACCAGAAGCTACAGACGCGGTCTGCTTACCGATGAGGAAAGATACAGACACGTTATAGGCATCTGGTCAGAGATTTCAAATAAGGTTACAGACGCGCTTATGGCAAACCTTAGTCAGCTTAATCCTATTTACATGATGGCTAACTCCGGTGCCCGCGGTAGCGTAAACCAGATCAGACAGCTGGCTGCAATGCGCGGCTTGATGGCTGATACATCAGGTAGAACGATTGAGATTCCTATTCGTTCAAACTTCCGTGAAGGCCTGACCGTGTTGGAGTACTTTATTTCAACTCACGGTGCACGTAAAGGTTTGACCGATACAGCGTTGCGTACTGCCGATTCCGGTTATCTTACACGCCGTCTTGTTGATGTTTCGCAGGATGTTATTGTACGTGAGGAAGACTGCGGTACGCGTGACGGAATTATAGTAAGAGATATACGTGACGGAAATGAGATTATTGAGCCTTTGGCAGATCGTCTTGAAGGCAGAACTGTTACGGAAGATATAATCAATCCTAAGACAGGTGAGATTATAGTAAGAGAGAATGAAACAATAAATGCAGAGCAGACTAAACAGATAATCAACGCAGGAATTGAAGAAGTAAAAATTCGTTCTGTTGTTAAATGCCGCAGCAAGGTGGGTGTATGTGCTAAGTGCTATGGCCACAACCTTGCATCCGGCAGACAGGTTGATGTTGGTGAAACTGTAGGTATTATCGCTGCACAGTCTATAGGTGAGCCGGGTACTCAGCTTACGATGCCGGCGGTGTCGCAGGTGATGATATTACTCAGGGTTTGCCGCGTGTTGAGGAGCTTTTTGAAGCAAGAAAGCCTAAGGGCGTAGCTATTATCAGTGAAATCAGCGGCAGGGTTGCTATTGAAGAAGTAAACAATAAACGTGAAATAGTTGTTATAAACAACGAAACAGGCGAGGCTGTAACGTATATGATCCCGTTCGGTGCACGAATTAAGGTTCGTGACGAGCAGGAAATCACAGCAGGCAGTCCGCTGACAGAGGGTTCGATAAATCCACATGATATACTTGATATAATGGGCGAAACAGCTGTGCAGAATTACTTTATTCAGGAAGTACAGCGTGTATACAGACTCCAGGGTGTTGATATCAACGATAAGCATATCGAGGTTATAGTGCGTCAAATGATGCATAAGGTTAAGGTAGAAGATGCCGGAGATACAGATTTGCTTACAGGCTCTCTTATCAGTGTTTATGAGCTTGAAGATATAAATAAGCAGATGATTGAGCAGGGTAAACGTCCTGCAGAGGCTGAAACTGTCCTTATGGGTATAACCAAGGCGGCTCTGGCTACAGAATCGTTCCTGTCTGCGGCATCGTTCCAGGAAACAACCCGTGTTCTTACAGATGCTGCTATTAAGGGTAAAAAGGATCCGCTGGTCGGACTTAAAGAAAATGTTATAATAGGTAAGCTTGTTCCTGCCGGAACAGGTAT
>CAJLFL010000040.1 GCA_905205855.1 uncultured Eubacteriales bacterium
ATCATACCGCCGTCTGCCGCCTCAGGCGAAACATGACCTATGCACGCGCCTCTGGTTGCGCCGCTGAAACGTCCGTCAGTAATCAAAGCAACGCTGCCGCCGAGCCCCATACCCATAATGGCAGAGGTCGGATTGAGCATCTCACGCATACCGGGACCGCCTTTAGGGCCTTCATAACGAATAACAACCACGTCACCGGGGTGTATCTTTCCGGCATTTATCGCGCTTTGCGCGTCTTCCTCACACTCAAACACTCTTGCAGGTCCCTGATGCACCAGCATCTCAGGTGCAACGGCAGAACGCTTTACCACGCTTCCGTCCGGAGCAAGATTGCCGCGCAGAACGGCTATTCCTCCCGTTTCGCTGTAGGGATTGTCAATCGGACGAATAACCTCTGTATTGAGGTTTACGCAATCCTTTATATTCTCACCCACAGTCTTGCCGGTAACGGTCATGCAATCTGTATTGAGAAGATTCTTTTTAGACAGCTCATTCATAACGGCATATACGCCACCTGCCTCGTCAAGCTCCTCTATATATGTGCGTCCTGCCGGAGCAAGATGACACAGATTCGGCGTCACCGCACTGATATTGTTTGCTATATCAAGATTGATTTCTATTCCGCATTCATGGGCAATCGCCGGAAGGTGCAGCATACTGTTGGTAGAGCATCCCAGTGCCATATCAACGGTCAATGCATTGTGAAAAGCCTTTTCGGTCATAATATCGCGCGGACGAATGTCATTTCGCAAAAGCTCCATAACAGTCATGCCTGCATGTTTGGCAAGCTCTATTCTTGCAGAATAAACCGCAGGAATTGTACCGTTGCCTTTAAGTCCCATGCCCAGCGCCTCTGTCAGACAGTTCATTGAATTTGCAGTATACATACCCGAACATGAGCCGCAGGTCGGGCAGGTTTTGCACTCGTATTCCTTCAGCTTTTCAAGTGATATTTTACCGGCATTGTACTGTCCCACTGCCTCTGAAATGGACGAAAAGCTTGTCTTTGCACCGTCTACATGACCGGCAAGCATCGGGCCGCCGCTGACAAAGACAGCCGGAATGTTAAGCCGTGCTGCCGCCATAAGCAGACCGGGTACATTCTTGTCACAGTTCGGAACCATAACCAATGCGTCAAATCCGTGAGCAAGCGCCATTGCCTCTGTCGAATCCGCTATCAGATCACGGGTTACAAGAGAATACTTCATTCCCTTATGTCCCATTGCAATACCATCGCATACAGCTATTGCCGGAAACACAACCGGCGTACCGCCTGCCATCGCAACACCTATACGGACAGCCTCAACTATTTTGTCAATATTCATATGCCCCGGCACAATCTCGTTATAAGAGCTGACTATACCCACCATAGGGCGCTTGATTTCCTCCTCCGTCATGCCAAGCGCATGATAGAGCGCTCTGTGCGGTGCATTTTGTGCACCGTTCTTTATAGAATCGCTAACCATAATAAGCTCCTTTTAATATTAAGATTAGTTGTTTATCAGCTTATCCTCACCGTTCCAGCTATAAAGCTTGCGGATCTCCTCACCGACAACCTCGGACGGATGCTCGGATGCCAGCTTACGCATTGCATTAAAGTGAACCTGTGAACCTGCATCTGACATGTCAAGCAGGAACTCTTTTGCAAATGAACCATCCTGGATGTCCTTTAAAATCTTCTTCATTGTCTTTTTGGTTTCGTCCGTAATAATTTTCGGGCCTGTAACATAATCGCCGTATTCAGCAGTATTGGAAATTGAATATCTCATTCCTGCAAAACCGCTCTGATAAATAAGGTCAACTATCAGTTTCATCTCATGTATACATTCAAAGTATGCATTTCTGGGATCATAGCCTGCCTCAACCAGAGTTTCATAGCCTGCCTGCATCAAAGCGCAAACGCCGCCGCAAAGCACTGCCTGCTCACCGAACAGGTCTGTTTCGGTCTCGGTACGGAAGGTTGTTTCCAGAACGCCGGCACGCGCGCCGCCTATACCCAAAGCATATGCCAGACCTATATCCCATGCATCACCTGTTGCATCCTGCTCAACTGCGATAAGACACGGTACGCCTTTACCTGCCTGATACTCACTTCTTACAGTGTGACCTGGGCCTTTTGGGGCAATCATAATTACGTTTACATTCTTCGGCGGCTTGATGCAGCCAAAGTGAATGTTAAAGCCGTGTGCAAAAGCAAGTGTCTTGCCTTCGGTAAGGTTCGGCTCGATACTCTCTTTATAAAGCTTTGCCTGTTTTTCATCATTTATAAGAATCATGATAATGTCGGCATTTTTTGCAGCATCTGCAGAGGTCATAACCTTTAAGCCCTGCTTTTCTGCCTTTGCCCAGCTTTTACTGCCCTCATACAAACCTACTATAACGTCTACACCACTATCCTTGAGGTTAAGCGCATGTGCATGTCCCTGTGAGCCGTAACCGATAATGGCAACGGTTTTACCGCTGAGTTTCTGAAGATCACAATCCTGCTGATAAAAAATTCTTGCCATAATAAATTCCTTCTTTCTTTTTATTTAAAATACATTTGTTTTTATAAGAGTATTGCTGCCGCGCTGAAGCGAAACAACGCCGGTACGGCAAATCTCAAGTATTGTATAGTCACGCATAAGATTTATAAAGTCATCTATGCGGTGGCTGCTGTCGGTTATCTGCAAAACAATGGAATCTCTTGTATAGTCCACAGTCTTTGCGCCAAAGGCGTCTGCCGCTGCGCGTATGTCATCACGTGTTTCCGGAGAGTTTTGCATTTTTATAAGCAAAAGCTCGCAGTTGACCGAATCCATATCGTGCAGCTCCTTTATAGAGCATACGTCCGGAAGCTTATACAGCTGATCTATCAGCTGCTTTTTTGCAGTATCCTCACCCTCGGCATTAACGGTAATACGCGAATACGCTGCGGACTCCGTTTCGCTTACGGTGAGACATATAATATTGAATCTTCTGCGTCTGAACATACTGGTCACTCTGTTCAGCACACCGGATTGGTTTCTAACAAGAACCGCTATTGTAAATCTGTTCATATCAGTCACCCACCTTTACGATAATATCGTCCATTGAGCCGCCCGGAGGAAGCATTGGCAAAACAAATTCATCCTTATCTATACAGCAGTCTATAACAAACGGGCCATCCGCATTAAACGCCTTGTCAAAGGCTGATTTAAGCTCGTCAAGGCTCTCTGCAACACAACCATCTGCACCGAAACTGTGTGCAAGCTCAACAAAATTCGTTTTCCTGTTTAAGACGGTATTGGAATAGTGCTTATCAAAGAACAGCGTCTGCCACTGCCGGACCATACCCAAAACGCCGTTGTTTAATATCAGAACAACAAGCGGAACTCTGTACGAAACAGCTGTCGCAAGTTCGTTCAGATTCATTCCGAAGCTTCCGTCACCGGTAACAAGCACCGTGCGCTCGCCGGTACCGGCATATGCACCGATTGCCGCACCCATGCCAAAGCCCATTGTACCAAGTCCGCCGCTTGAGATAAATCTTCTTATTTTGCTGAACTTCAGTACCTGAGCCGCCCACATCTGATGCTGACCTACATCGGTCGCAACAGGCGTATTCGGCTTTAAATAGCCGTTAAGTGTATTTAAAACGTTTACGGGAGTCATCCCGTCACGCTTGTCCGCGATTTCTTTTTCGTACTTTTTATAACCGTCAACAATCTTTGCCCACTCGGAATGCTCTGTCTTTTTGAGCATAGGCAAAAGCCTTTTAAGCGTAAGCTTTACATCACCTCTGAGAGCCGCCGCCGCGCTTACGGTTTTATCAAGCTCTGCTCCGTCAACGTCTATATGCACAATTCTTGCGTTTGACGCAAACTTTGATCGGTCGCCCGTCACACGATCGTTAAAGCGTACTCCCAATGCAATAATGCAGTCTGAATGATGCATTGAAACAGATGACGCATAATGTCCGTGCATTCCCTGCATCCCCAAAAACCGAGGATGCTCTGTCGGCACACCGGAAATTCCCATAAACGAGCAGCCTATCGGTGCGTCTATTGTTTCGGCAAGTTCCAGAACCTCCTGCTGTGCATCGGCGTTTATAAGTCCGCCGCCGATATATATAAAAGGTCTGTCCGCGGTATTTATACAGCTTGCCGCCTCTTTTAATCTGACATCCTTTGCCGCAAATCTCTTTTCCGGCTTGACCGGTTTTTTTGCGGTATATTCGCACTTTGCAATCTGTATATCCTTAGGCACGTCTATCAGCACAGGGCCGGGACGCCCAGACTGTGCAAGCTTAAACGCTTCTCTTATGGTGTCGGCAAGCTGCTCTACCGAGCCTACAATGTAGTTATGCTTGGTAATCGGCAGAGTTATACCGGTAATGTCTATTTCCTGAAAGCTGTCGCTGCCGAGCTGTGACATCATAACGTTTCCGGTAATCGCCACCATCGGAACAGAATCCAGATATGCGGTCGCTATACCGGTAACAAGATTTGTTGCGCCCGGGCCGGAGGTTGCAAGAACAACTCCCGTTTTGCCGGTTGCACGTGCATAACCGTCGGCTGCATGTGCCGCTCCCTGCTCATGTGCGGCAAGAACATGCTTTATTTCTCCCTGATACTTATAAAGGGAATCATAAACATTTATTATCTGACCGCCCGGATAGCCGAATACTACATCGCAGTCTTGCTCTATCAGAGTTTTAACTATTATATCTGCGCCCGATAATATCATTTTATCACCCTTTCTTTAAATTTTCAACTATCAATTTGCCCATTTCGCGGCATCCGACCATACAAATTTTGTCGGATTGTTCCTTAGGCATGATGTCTGCTGTTCTATAGCCTTTGTCCAAAACCGCCGAAACGGCGTTTTCTATTGCTGCCGCCTCCTGCTCCATGTCAAAGCTGTATCTGAGCATCATTGCGGCAGACAGAATTGTTCCTATCGGATTTGCCTTATCCGTACCTGCTATATCCGGTGCACTGCCATGAATCGGCTCATACAGACCGCAGCCTGTACTGCCGAGGCTTGACGACGGAATCATTCCGATTGAGCCCGTTATCATTGACGCCTCGTCCGACAGAATATCACCAAACATATTTTCGGTTACTATTACGTCAAACTGTGCCGGATTTTTAACAATCTGCATTGCACAGTTGTCCACAAGCATATCGCTTAAAGTTACGTCCGGATATTCCTCCGCAAGACGGTGCATAACCGTCTTCCAAAGACGGCTGCAGTCAAGAACATTGCTCTTTTCAACAGAGCAAAGCAAACCGCGGCGCTTACGCGCGGTTTCAAAGCCTATACGTCCGATACGCTCGATTTCCGCCTCTGTGTAGCTCATTGTGTCGGTTGCCTTCTTTTCTCCGTTTTCCTCATGGGTTTCATGCTCGCCGAAGTATATTCCGCCTATAAGCTCACGTACAATAATAAAGTCTATACCTTTTTCCACTATGGCAGGGCTGAGCGGTGAAGCCGCCGCAAGCTGAGGCCAGATTTTTGCAGGGCGGTTGTTGCTGTATACGCCCATACCGGCTCTTAATCTCAGCAAACCTTTCTCCGGACGTTTGTCGCCGGGCATGGAATTCCATTTATCGCCGCCGACCGCGCCCAGAAGAACGCTGTCGCTTTTAAGGCACTTATCAAGCATTTCCTGCGGCAGCGGATCTCCCCATTTGTCTATGGCGCAGCCGCCCATATCTACATCATCATATTCAAAGGTATGACCGTAAAGTTCTGCAACAGCGTCCAAAACCTTTAAAGCCTCGCCTACGATTTCCGGACCGATTCCGTCACCGCGGATAACAGCTATATTTTTATTCATCGGCTTTATCCTCCCTATCCCTGAGCGATGCAAGCAAGCCGCCCTTTTTGATTATGTTTTGGATAAACGGCGGAAACGGCTGTGCTCTATATGACTTTCCTGTAGTTATATCATTTATCATACCGGTATCAAAATCAACCTCAACCTCGTCGCCTGCCGCAATCTCATCTGCAGCCTCCGGACATTCCAGAATCGGCATACCTATATTTATCGCATTACGATAGAATATTCTTGCATAGCTTTTGGCTATTATACAGCCGGTTTTGCAGGTCTTTATAACCAGCGGCGCATGCTCTCTTGAAGAACCGCAGCCGAAGTTCCAGCCGGCAACCATAATATCACCCGGCTTTACATTGCTGACAAAATCCTTATCTATGTCCTCCATACAATGCTTTGCAAGCTCGTTTGCATCGGCGGTATTAAGATAACGCGCCGGAATAATTACGTCTGTATCAACATTGTCGGGATATTTAAAAACGTGTCCTTTGGTATTCATCTTAACTCTCCTTCCGGTGCTGTGATATAACCTGTCAGCGCGCTTGCCGCCGCGGTCAGCGGACTTGCAAGATAAACCTCGCTGTCTACGTGTCCCATACGTCCGACAAAGTTTCTGTTGGTTGTTGCTATACAGCGCTCGCCTGCGGCAAGAATACCCATGTATCCGCCAAGACACGGGCCGCAGGTCGGTGTTGAAACTACCGCACCGGCATCTATAAACGCCGTTATGTAACCGCGCTCTATGCACTCACGGTAAATCTGCATTGTTGCCGGAATAATTATGCATCTTATTCCGTCAGCAACTTTTTTGCCGTTTAAGACTTTATACGCCGCCTCCATATCCTCCATTCTGCCGTTGGTGCAGCTTCCTATAACAACCTGGTCAACCTTTATATCAGAAAGCTCTGCCGCCGGACGGGTATTCTCCGGCAGATGCGGACAGCTTACCGTCGGTGTAATTTCAGCTAAATCTATCTCTATCACGGATTCATATTCTGCATCATCATCCGCGGTATAAACAACCGGCTTACGCTCACAGCGGTCTTTCATATACTCCTCTGTCACTTCGTCCACCGGGAATATTCCGTTCTTTGCGCCTGCCTCAATCGCCATATTGCAGATACACAGTCTGTCATCCATTGACAGGGACTTAACGCCCTCACCGGTAAACTCCATACTGCGGTACAGCGCGCCGTCCACGCCGATTTTGCCTATTATGGTGAGAATTACATCCTTACCGCTGCAGTTATCCGGCAAACTGTTTTTAAGTTCAAAGCGTATCGCCGCCGGAACCTTAAACCACGCCATTCCTGTTGCCATTCCGGCAGCCATATCGGTGCTTCCGACACCGGTGGAAAACGCGCCCAAAGCGCCGTAGGTACAGGTATGGCTGTCTGCGCCGATTATACAGTCGCCGGCAGTCACAACACCCTGCTCCGGCAAAAGTGCATGCTCAATTCCCATTTTACCCACGTCATAAAAATGACTTACACAATGCTCGCAGGCAAATTCACGGCACTGCTTGGACTGCTCCGCTGCTTTTATATCCTTATTCGGCACAAAGTGGTCAAGGACTATCGCAATTCTGTCCTTATCATATACGCCGTCAAAACCTGCCTTTTTAAACTCGTTTACGGCAACCGGAGTTGTTATATCATTGCCCAGTACAAGATCAAGTCTTGCGTTTATCAGCTGTCCCGGCTGAACACTGTCAAGCCCGGCATGCGCCGCAAGTATTTTCTGAGTCATTGTCATTCCCATTTCAGCAGCCCTCCTTAATCTTATTGTTATACGCGCTTACCAACGCATGAGAGCCGGCACGTATAATATCCGTATGCGTTCCTGCACCCCAGCTTATGCTGCCGTCGGCGTTTTCAATTCCGATATACGCAACCGCCGCGCTCTTTGAGCCGTGGCTTTGCATACTGTGCTCTGTATATACCAAAAGCTTGTAATCATCTCCGGTAAACTCCTTCAGTGCATTGCTCACCGCATCAAGCGAGCCGTTTCCGTGCGCCGTTATAACGGTTGATTTTCCGTCCTTTGCAAATGTAACGTCTGCTTCTACACCGTCATCGGTCTGCTTAAAGCTAAGCCCTGCAAGCTCAATCGGACTTTTATAATCAAAGTAATGGCTGTGGAATATCTCATAAACCTCAGGCACTTTAAGCTCCTTATGCTGATGGTCTGAGATACTCTTGCAGAGGTAACTTAAATGCTCTCTCATTCCCGCCGGCAGAACATAGCCGTAGCTTTGCTCCAGCAAATATCCGATTCCGCCCTTTCCGCTTTGTGAATTTACACGGATGACATCCGCGTCATAGGTACGGTTTATATCTTGAGGATCTATCGGAATATAAGGCACTGTCCACTGATGCAGTTTCTTCTCCTCACGCCACTTCATACCCTTTGCAATGGCATCCTGATGGCTTCCGGAGAACGCCGCAAATACCAAAGAGCCTGCGTACGGAGAACGGTCATGCACATTCATGCGCGTACATTTTTCATAAACCTCAACTATCGAAGGCATATCTGAAAAATCAAGTCTCGGATCAACCCCGTGTGAATACATATTCATCGCAAGTGTGATTATATCAACATTACCCGTGCGCTCACCGTTGCCGAAAAGCGTTCCTTCAACTCTGTCCGCTCCGGCAAGCAATGCAAGTTCTGTATCGGCAACGCCCGTGCCTCTGTCGTTATGTGGATGAAGTGAAAGCGTAACATGCTCGCGGTATTTAAGATTCTCGCTCATGTACTCTATCTGACTTGCGTACACGTGCGGCATGCTCATCTCCACCGTAACAGGCAGATTGATTATTACGTTGTTATGCTCTGACGGCTCCAATACATCCAAAACAGCATTGCAGACCTCCAGAGCATATTCCGGCTCTGTGCCGGTAAAGCTCTCCGGTGAATACTCAAATCTGAAGTTGCCGTCATACTCTGCGGCAAGCTTTTTTACCAGCTTTGCACCGTCAACGGCTATCTTTTTTATTTCTTCCTTGGACTTTTTAAATACCTGCTCTCTCTGTGCAACACTGACTGAATTATAGAAATGAATAATTGCGCTCGGCGCCCCTTTGCACGCATCAAAGGTCTTGCGGATTATATGCTCGCGGCACTGCGTCAAAACCTGTACCGTAACATCCTGAGGAATCATATCGTTTTCTATAAGTGTACGCAGAAATTCGTACTCCGTTTCGGACGCAGCCGGAAAACCAACTTCGATTTCTTTAAATCCGATTTTCAGAAGCATTTTATAAAACTCCAGCTTCTCCTCCAAATCCATTGGTATAACCAAGCTTTGGTTACCGTCGCGCATATCCACGCTGCACCACGCCGGAGCCTTTTCTATATGGTCTTTTTTTACCCATTTATAATGCTCGCCCGGCGCCGGGAAGTACCCTATACTATACTTGCTTGAATCCATATCCGTATTCCTCCGTTTTATTAAATTTCCGCTATAACATCCACTTCTACCAGCACATTTTTGGGAAGCTCTCTTACCGCAACACAGGAACGCGCCGGCTTACCCGTAAAATACTTGGCATATACTTCGTTAAACTTTGCAAAATCCTCCATATTACGCAGGAAGCAAACCGTCTTTACCGTTTTGTCAAGGCTGCTGCCCGACGCTTTCAGCACTTCCGAAAGGTTCTTGCACACCTGCTCTGTCTGACCTTCAATCGTGTCAGCCTCAACCTGTCCGCTTTCGGGATTTATTGCAATCTGTCCCGATGTAAAAACCATGTTTCCGACCTTGACTGCCTGTGAATACGGTCCGATTGCCTCCGGCGCGTTTTTTGTAAAAATTTTTTCACTCATAATAGCTTGCTCCTCCTTATTCTTTAACTATCTTAAAGCCGCTGCTTTTCAAGGCTTTTATGATTTCCTGAACGTGTGCATAATTGCGTGTTTCCATTCCGATACGCAGATAACAGCCGTTTACGCTTTCCGTATTGCCGTTGCGTTCATGCAGAACACTTGTTACATTTCCGCCGCATTCCGCAATAATCCGCGAAACCTCTCTCAGCTGTCCGGGCTTATCTATAAGCTCTATCAGCAGACTGCTGCTGCGTCCGGACTTTATAAGACCTCTTTCTATTACTCTTGACAGACTGGTAACGTCTATATTACCGCCGGAAATCAGGCTTACCGCCTTTTTGCCCTTAAGCGGGAACTTATTAAACATCGCCGCCGCAACAGAAACCGCACCTGCGCCCTCAGCAATCATCTTTTGCTTTTCTATAAGCGCAAGTATCGCAGACGCTATCTCATCCTCTGTTACCAAAGCAATATCGTCAACATAATGTTGTACCAGATCAAAAGTGTTCTCTCCCGGCTGCTTTACCGCAATTCCGTCAGCAATGGTCGAAACCGAATCAAGACATTCTATCTTACCGTTGTTTATGGAGTTATACATACTCGGCGCACCTGCCGCCTGCACTCCGTAGACCTTAATATCCGGACGTATCGACTTTATCGTATACGCTATACCGGAAATCAGTCCGCCGCCGCCTATCGGAACTATTACCGCATCTATATCGTCAAGCTCTTTTGTAATCTCAAGTGCAATCGTACCCTGACCGGCTATTACGTTTTCATCATCAAAGGGATGGATAAATGTATATCCTTTTTCCTCCTTCAGTTCCAATGCCCTGTTGTATGCATCATCATAGCAGCCCTCAACCAGACACACCTGTGCGCCGTAGCTTTTTGTTGCCTCTACCTTTGAGATGGGGGCACTGTCCGGCAGACAAATCAATGATTCTATTCCGCACTTCGAGGCTGCAAGCGCCACTCCCTGAGCGTGGTTTCCTGCAGAGCAGGCTATAACGCCCTTCGCCTTTTCCTCATCAGACAGCATTGCTATTTTATAGCCGGAGCCTCTCAGCTTAAACGAGCCTGTTCTTTGCAGATTTTCCGGTTTTAGATACAGATTGCAGTCCGGCGCAATGTTCACTGCCGGAACAACCGAGGTTTTGCGGATAATGCTTTTTAGCACAACCGCCGCGTCAAATACCTTGTCCAATGTAATCATATACTTTGTCTTCCTTTCTTTCGGCTGATATTTAAAAAGAGCCCTATCTCTTTTATGTAAAGAGACAGGACTCATATAATACTATACAAATCTTGCGGTACCACTCTTTTTGCCGCAAATGCGGCCACTCAGCACGGCCAGACAGCCGCTTTCGATATAACGGTCGAACCCGTCTGCCCCTACTTATCAATAATGTTCAGCACAGCCGCTACGAGGCGAGCTCACAGCAGATTCTTTCTCCGGCTCGCACCGACCGCCGGTTCTCTCAGCAAAGGGGATTCTGTTGTTTTTTCCTCATCATCGCGTTTTGGCTCTATTTAATTTTAATCTATTATACCACATATTCCGTATTTGTCAAGTTTAAAAACTTACTCAAATATTGTCAAATATTCTGCCGGTTTTTATAATATTGTCCAATAAAGCATGAACAATCGGCAGTATACCGGCTTTTTATGCCGAACATACGGCGTTTTAACAAAGCAAAATCGAAAATCCGCCGATTAAAACGAAGTTCGGATTACTTTTTTGGGGCTATTCCCCAGCTTCTCAATATTCTGCAATACAGTAAAAGACAAATCGCACCGGATATTGTTTCCGCCGCCGGAAAGCCTATCCACGCATAACTCAGTCCAATCAGAGAAAATAGCCAAAACAGCGGAACAAGGCAGAATATCTGCCGTGCAAACGACAAAAACATACTTGTTTTTCCGTCGCCTATCACCTGAAAGAACACCGGCATCATAAGCGAGATTACCGCAGGAAGAAAGCTTGCTCCGATAATCGGAAAGGCAGTCCTGCCTATTTCTTTTACCTTGGCGCTGTCGGAAAACACACTTATTATCTGCTCCGGAAAGAACACAAATTCAATCAGTCCCAAAACCATAAACGCCGCAGATGTCAGAAAAGATGTACTCATTATGTCTGTGCAGCGTTTAGAGGCATTGCAGGCATAGTTATAGCTCAGCACCGGAACTATGCAGGTTTCAAGCCCGAACAGCGGAATAAAAAGAAACTTTGCCACTTATAATACAGTCCCAAAACTGTAACGGCAGCATCAGAAAAACCTGCAAGAATAGGCATACTGGAGTCGAACCCAACATGCCCTGTAATTGAAAAATCATCATCTTTTTGAATTGTTGTCCTTGTAAG
>CAJLFL010000041.1 GCA_905205855.1 uncultured Eubacteriales bacterium
GCGCTCAGGACGCGCACGAGGCAATTCGTCCTACCGTGTGTGCCAATACGCCCGAAAAATATAAGGAAAAATTAAAGCCGGATTTGTTTAAGCTTTACAGACTTATTTGGCTGAGGTTTATAGCAAGTCAGATGACGGACGCAATTCTTGATTCTGTGACTGCGGACATTTCCTGCGGAAAGTATCTTGCGCGGGCAACAGGTTCAACCGTTAAATTCCCTGGATTTACGACATTGTATGTAGAGGGAAAGGACGAGGCGGAGGAAAAGGCAAAAAAACTTCCGACACTGACAGAGGGACAGCCGCTCTTGCTCAAAGAGCTTGAGCCGACACAGCATTTTACTCAGCCGCCGGCAAGATATACAGAGGCGTCACTGGTCAAAGCAATGGAGGAGGACGGTATCGGCAGACCGAGTACCTATGCTCCTACTCTTGCAACCGTTACCAATGCAAGAGGATATGTTGCACGTGACGGAAAATCGCTGTATCCGACAGAACTCGGATATATTGTTACAGACTTGCTTAAAGAGAATTTTGAAGATATTGTTGATGTTGAGTTTACCGCTAACATGGAGGATAAAATTGAGGCTGTTGCGGACGGTGAAACAAATTGGAAAAGTGTAATTGAAAACTTTTACGGACCTTTTTCAAAAACACTTGCAGAGGCTGAAGAAAAAATCGGCAATATAGAAATCAAGGACGAGGTATCAGATGTTCCTTGTGAGAAATGCGGACGTATGATGGTTTATAAGCAGGGAAGATTCGGTAAATTCCTTGCTTGTCCGGGATTTCCGGAGTGCCGCAATACAAAGGCGATAACACAGGAGCTTGATGCTCCGTGTCCTAAGTGCGGAGGTAAGGTAATCGTACGTAAATCCAAAAAAGGTGCGATATTTTATACCTGCGAAAACAGTCCCGAATGTGACTTTATTTCATGGAACGAGCCAACTAATGACAAATGCCCCAAATGCGGCAGCACACTTATGAAAGCACGGGCATTCAGACGCAACGGCCCTGTGTATTATAAGTGTTTTAACGAAGAATGTGGCTATGAGAGCAGACCTTCGGCAAAAAAAGATAAAAAATAGGGAGAAATCATGGAATTAAAAATAATCGGAGCCGGACTTGCCGGCTGTGAGGCGGCATGGCAGGCAGCACAAAGAGGCATAACCGTAAAGCTTTATGAAATGAAGCCGAAAAAGCATACGCCGGCACATAAAAGCGGTGACTTTGCAGAGCTTGTATGCAGCAATTCTCTCAGGGCAGACGGTATATATAACGCGGTTGGTCTGCTTAAAGAGGAAATGCGAAAAATGGATTCGCTGATTATGTCATGTGCGGACGCTGCAAGAGTTCCGGCAGGCGGCGCTCTTGCTGTTGACAGAGAGGGATTTTCAAGGCTTGTGACTGAGAAGATAAAAAATCATCCCAATATTGAAGTGTTTGAGGAGGAAGTAACCGAGATTGATACGGATGTGTATACAATCATTGCTGCGGGACCTCTTGCTTCAGACGCTATAGCGGATAAGATCAAAAGACTCAGCGGAAGCGAGTATTTGCATTTCTTTGATGCGGCTGCTCCGATAGTCAGCTATGAAAGTATAAATATGGATAAAGCTTTCAGAGCGGCAAGATACGGCAAGGGCGGAGATGATTATATCAACTGTCCTATGGACAGAGATGAGTATTTGGCGTTTTATAAGGAATTGGTATCGGCAGAGGCGGCTGAGGTACACGGTGTGGACGGTGATCCTAAGGTCTTCGAGGGGTGTATGCCGATAGAGGTTATGGCAAAGCGCGGTGAGGATACTATGCGTTTCGGACCGCTGAAGCCGGTAGGTTTGACAAATCCTCATGACGGACAAAGACCGTATGCTGTTGTTCAGCTAAGACAGGATAATGCCGCAGGAAGTATGTATAACATAGTGGGATTTCAGACACACCTTAAATTCCCTGAGCAAAAGCGTGTGTTTTCTATGATTCCGGGATTGGAGAATGCTGAATTTATGCGTTACGGCGTTATGCACCGCAACACATATATAAACTCACCAAAGCTGCTGAACAAAGAATACCGCATGAGAGAATATCCTAAGATATTTTTTGCCGGGCAGATAACCGGTGTGGAGGGATATGTGGAGTCCGCGGCATCGGGATTAATTGCCGGCAGGGCGGCGGCAAACGCCGTGCTCGGCAAGTGCAGCGAAATTCCGTCAAACTCTACTGCAATAGGTGCTCTTGCGGCGTATGTTTCAAATGAAGGAATAGTAAACTTTCAGCCGATGAATGTAAACTACGGTATTATGGAAGGTCTGACGGAGCGCATAAAGGATAAAAGGGTAAAAGCGGAAAGGATAGCCGAAAGAAGCCTTGCAGAAATTGACGGCTGTGCATTGTAAAATGGAAAAAAATCAGAAAAAGAGAAAATATGATATAGCTTTTTTAAATGTTCTGTTTTGTATGATGGTTGTGTTTATACATATTTCATCAGAGGCAGTAACCCAAATGAACCGCTCAAGCATGATGTTTTGGGCGGTTTATGTCATATCGCGGCTTTGCGGTTTTTCGGTCGGCGGATTTGTGCTGCTCAGCGGAGTAAAGCTGATGCTGAATTTCGAGAATATGCATTTCGGCAGGTTTTATCTGTCACGTCTTTTGTCGGTTGTGCTGCCGTATGCTGCATGGGTTTGTATTTATTATGCATATTTTTGTATCACCGGAAGCATGAGTTTTTCCTTCGGTGACTTGGGACATTATATTATTTTCGGCGATTTGTGGGCGCACTTTTACTTTGTGGTTGTTATAGTACAGTTTTACATTCTGGCGCCGTTGTGGGTTTTACTTTTTAAACGTGCAAACCCGGTTGTTGCGGTTGCCGCTGCACTTATTATAAGTATGCTGAGTGAGAATGTTGATTCTATACTTCAGGTGTTTGGCTTAAACGCTTTGGGACATAACGATATATTGTTTACAAAGTATTTGTCTTACTGGACAGCCGGCTGTATGATAGGCAGATATTACGGTGAATTTACAGCATATCTTAAGCGAAGATGGATAGTGATAACGCTTATGTTTTGTATATTCACTGCCGCAGCAGCAGTGCTGCTGGTAAGGTGCATAGGCGATGAGCCGTATTGGCTGCGGAATGTATATATGCTGTATGCGATTTTTGCAATTCTGTTTTGGTATATGACTGCTCAGGTTTTCAGCGGACATGACGGCGTATGGCTTAGTCCGCTTGCCGGAATAGATAAAATGACATATCATATATATCTCATACACTGCCTTGTGCTTGTCATGGCAAACAACTATATGACTGCTAAAGGTATTACGGATTTAACGGTGAGGTATCAGTGGCGTGCTGTGCTGGTATACGGCGGAAGTATTTTGCTTTGCCTTTTGTGGTTTGCGTCAAAAAACGTAATAAAGAGGCTGATAGATCATACATAAAATATAAAGCAGCAGCGGCAAAATGATTTCATTTTGCCGCTGCTGCTTTATATTTGTACTATTTATTCAATGTTACGGTTTGAGTTTCCTCATCCCAGCCTACAATATAGCCTATTGCCTCGGCAAGAAACCTTATAGGAATATAGGTTCTGCCCTCAGCCTCGTCTATAAATGCGGCGGTGTCCATTTCGACAGGAGAAGCATCGGTTGCGTTGTCCGGAATAACAAAAAGCTTTCTGTTTCCCTCCTGTACGATATAGGTGCAGTCCGACGAAGTGATAACGGCTGATTTTTCAGCGTCAATATAATTTACGCTGCAGCCTAAGTGTTCCATAACAAATCTGATAGGAACAAATGTACGGTCATCCATTTCTTTTATGCTTCCCATTTCAGCCGGAATAGATGCCGCTTCACCGTTTATAATGATAGTTTCCGCTGCCGCAAAGGCAGAAACGGAAGAAAAAGCAATAACTGCCGCCGCAGCTGCGGCTATAACAGATTTAAAACGCATGTCAATACCCTCCGGAGATTATTTTGCTGTTAAAGAAACCGTTTCGGCAGCCTCGTCCCAGCCAACCTCATAGCCGAGCGCCTGAGCCAGGAATCTGATCGGGATATATGTTCTGCCCTCTGCTTCGTCAATAAATACAGCTGTGTCCATTTTTATAACACTGCCATTGCCGCTGGCAGGGATGATATAGAGCATATTTTCACCCTTAGTCATCAGATATGAAACGTTATTCTTGTCTGTAATTGTGACATTTTCCTGAAGTGTGTCGTTCATTTTGATAGCATTGTATTTTACTGTGCAGCCAAGCTTTTCACTGACGAAACGGACGGGAACAAATGTACGGTCATCCATTTCTTTGATGCTTCCCATATCCGCCGGAATCTCAGCGGCAGTACCGTCAAGAACGATTGTTTTTGCGGCAGCAAATGCCGATATACCGGACATAGCGACAATGCAGCCTGTAAGTGCGGCTAAAAGTCTTTTTTTCATAAATTGCCTCCTGATATAATATAATATTCAGATGCGCGGTATGCGCTTGTTTTTATTATTATAACATAAGCAATATATTAAAGCAAGAGTTTATTTTTTGTCAGTTTATGAAGATGTAAAAACCTTGACAGTATAGGTCTTTTGTGGTATCTTATACAGATAAGATTATAATCCCCGGGGGGTAATATAAGTGGGAATGTGGGAATTGTTTTTGATTGCATTGGGACTGTCGATGGATGCGTTTGCGGTTTCGGTATGTAAGGGGCTGTCGGTTGATAAGGTAAGACTTTCACACGGACTGACGGTTGGAGTGTATTTCGGCGGTTTTCAGGCAATTATGCCGCTTATCGGATACCTTTTGGGGGTACAGTTTCAAACGCTTATCACAAATATTGACCATTGGATAGCGTTTGTACTTCTGGTTATTATAGGTATAAATATGATAAGAGAAGCCCTCGGTAATGAGGAGGAAAATATAGACGCATCATTTTCTTTCAAATCAATGTTTGCACTTGCTGTTGCGACAAGTATTGATGCATTGGCAGTCGGTATAACCTTTGCGTTTCTGCAGGTTAATATAGTCCCGGCAGTCTGTTTTATAGGTGCAGTTACTTTTGTCGTTTCTGCAGCAGGACTGCTTATAGGTAATGTGTTCGGCGGAAGATTCAGAAAATCTGCGGAAATAATCGGCGGTGCAGTCTTGATTCTGATAGGTATAAAAATATTATTGGAGCATTTGGGAATCTTAGGATAGAATAAGGACAGCGGAAAGGCAGGCGGAAAATTTTATGTTGTGTTGTAAATGCAAAAAAAATCTTGCAGTTGTTTATGTAAGCAGAATAGATGAAAACGGAAAATCGGTAAATGAGGGATATTGCCTTACCTGTGCAAAGGAATTAAACCTCGGACCGGTTAATGATATCATGGAGAAAATGGGAATAAACCCGGAGGAAATGGATGGTCTTAACCGTGAAATGTCAGCTATGATGGAGGAAATGGGCGATGAGTTTTCTTCCGAAAGCGGTATGGGAATAGCACCGGAGGGATTTTCTGACAGCGATGACACGGAGGATGACGCCGATAGCGATGTTGATGAAGAAAATATGAGCCGCAGTATGCAAAAGAATCCGTTTGAGCTTATGAACCGTTTATTTTCTGCCGGACAGCCACGTCCTGATGAAAGCGAAAAACGCGAAACAGGCAGAGGAAAAAAGGAAACCAAAAAACAGAAAAAGAAAAAGTTTCTTGATACCTATGCCGTGAATCTTACCGAAAAGGCAAGAAACGGTGCTGTTGACAGGGTTATCGGACGTGAAGCTGAGATGGAACGTACTGCACAGATACTCAACCGCCGTACTAAGAACAATCCCTGTCTTATAGGAGAACCCGGTGTTGGTAAAACTGCTATAGCAGAGGGACTTGCTCTTAAAATTGTAAACGGCGATGTGCCTGCAAAGCTTTTGGATTATGAAATATATCTCTTGGATATGACTGCCGTTGTTGCAGGAACGCAGTTCCGCGGTCAGTTTGAATCAAGACTCAGAAATATTATAGAAGAAGTAAAGAAGCTTGGCAATATAATTTTAGTTATAGATGAGATTCATACCATAGTATCTGCAGGGGATGCGGAGGGCGGTATGAATGCCGGGAATATTCTCAAGCCTGCGCTTTCACGGGGTGAAATACAGGTTATAGGTGCAACCACTATAGAGGAATACCGCAAGCATATAGAGAAGGACTCTGCACTTGAAAGACGTTTTCAGACCGTTATGGTAGAAGAACCGACCGTGGACGAAACGGTAGAAATACTTAAAGGTATAAAAGAGTATTATGAGGATTATCATAAGGTAAGAATATCAGACAATCTTATAAGAACGGCGGCTGTTTTGGCAGAGCGTTATATAACAGACCGATTCCTGCCGGATAAGGCTATAGATGTTATAGATGAAGCGGCTTCTAAGGTTAATCTTGAAAATACCGCTCTGACCGAGCAGAAAAAGCTTCGTAAGGAGCTTGAAGAAATTAAAAAGCAGGAGGAAGCCGGCGCTGAGGGGGATTCAATAGAGGATTATCAAAAGGCGGCAGAGCTGAAAAGCAGAGAATGTAAGCTCCAAAACGATATTGATGAGCTTGAGGGACAGATAGTCAAAGACCTTACGGCAGAAGATATAGCGGCTGTTATAGAGCTGTGGACAAAGATTCCTGTAAAGCATATAACGGAATATGAAACAGACAGGCTTATAAATCTTGAGGGAAGGCTCCATAAACGTCTGATAGGACAGAATGAGGCTGTAGAGGCTGTTTCGCGCGCTATACGCAGAAAGCGTGCGGGAATAAGCCTTAAACGCAGACCGGTTACATTTATTTTTGTGGGACCTACAGGCGTCGGAAAAACAGAGCTTGTAAAGCGTATTGCACAGGAGGTATTTGACGGAGAAGATTCTTTGATTCGTCTTGATATGTCTGAATATATGGAAAAACATTCTGTTGCAAAGCTTATAGGTTCGCCTCCGGGATATGTGGGTTATGACGATGCCGGACAGCTGACAGAAAAGGTGCGCCGACATCCGTATTCGGTGATATTACTTGATGAAATTGAAAAAGCAAATGAGGATGTATTTAATATTCTGCTTCAGATTATGGATGACGGCAGGATAACTGACAGTCACGGAAAGACTGTTTCGTTTGAAAACACCATTATAATTATGACGTCAAATGCCGGCAGCGATCAGCGCTCCAACATAGTGGGATTTAATGAGGATGAAGAAGCGATAGGCATAAAAACCGAGCGTGCTCTTAAAAATCTTTTCCGTCCCGAATTTTTAAACAGGGTTGATGAGACCGTCATATTCAAAGAACTAAAGACGGACGAGCTGATAAAGATAATAGACTTAATGTTGGACGATTTGTGCGCCGGTCTTAGAGAACGCAATATTACTCTTGAAGTCGGCGAGGAAGTAAAAAGGCATATTCTTGATAAATCATACCGCAAGGAATATGGGGCGCGTCCTATGCGCAGATATATAGAAAGACATCTTGAGGACGCACTTGCACAAAAGCTTATCTCCGGTGAGCTTAAAGACGGCGGCGCGGCAGAGGCAATCATCAGCGGTGATGAAATAGAAATAAATGTAAAATAGTTTGCTGTTTCTGTTGACTTGATACCGCAGCGGTATTATAATAAAAATACAGGAGGTGGCTGTATGGCTTCCGATAAGAAAAACTCTTTGATTGCACAGAATAAAAAAGCTTATCACGATTATTTTGTTGATGAGGAGTATGAGGCAGGGATAGAACTGCGCGGAACAGAGGTTAAGTCTGTCAGAGGCGGCAGAGTGAACCTTAAGGACAGCTATGTTTCCTGTAAAACCGGAGAGGCACTTCTTATAGGTATGCATATCAGCCCATATGAGCATGGCAATATATTTAATCACGATCCTTTGCGTACACGTAAACTGCTTCTTCATAAAAAAGAGATAAACAAACTGATAGGACTTACCCAGCAGCAGGGATATACTCTGATACCGTTAAAGCTGTACTTTAAAGGACAGTATGTAAAGCTTTTGATTGGACTTTGCCGAGGGAAGAAGGATTATGACAAGCGTGCGTCTATTGCAGAGCGTGACGCAAAGCGGAATATGAGTCGTATAATAAAGGAACATAACAGATAATATATATAGGATGGTGGGTATTTGTGCAGTATAGGTTTATACGTTTTCCGGAAGGAAAGCTGAAAGCGGTAACATTTAGCTATGATGATGGTAAAAAAAGTGATCTTCGGCTTGCCGATACTCTGGAAAAACATAATATGAAGTGTACCTTTAATGTGCCGAGTGCGTGGATAGGAACAGACGGACATTTTACTGAGGAGGACTTGCGCGGTCTGAAAAAACGTGGTCATGAAATTGCCGTTCATTGTGCAAGACACCGCGCACCCGGACATCAGCGTGCAATAGAAGGTATACAGGATGTTATGGAAAACAGACTGGAACTTGAAAGAATTCTTGGCAGTATTGTACGTGGTATGGCATATCCAAACAGCGGCATAAGAAGAATGGAAAGCGGAGTATCATATGATACTGTGCGCGGATATTTAAAGGATTTGGACATAGCATATGCGCGTACACTTGGCGGTGATAATAACGAGTTCAAGATTCCTGAGGATTGGTACGCATGGATGCCGACAGCTCATCATAACAATCCGAAGATTTTTGATTATATAGATGAATTTGTAAGATTTAAGTCAGACGGCACATATTATGGCTCAAAGGGTGCAAGACTGTTTTATATCTGGGGACATTCTTTTGAGTTTGACAGAGATGACAACTGGGACAGATTGGATAAAATCTGTGACAGACTTGGCAAAAGGGATGACACATGGTATGCGTCAAATATTGATATATATGATTATATAAATGCGTATTATGCACTTATGTTCAGTGCAGATGGCAAAACGGTATATAATCCGTCACTTATAAAGGTTTGGTTTGAATGTGACGAGAGATTATATTGTCTGAATTCTGGTGAAACAATAAAAATAGATTAAAATTTTAGATTTATTTATACTAAGGAGAAAAAATAATGATTAAATTTGAAGCAGATATGTCAGTGGATTACAAGGCAATGGGATGTGCCGAGCCGAAGAAGAAACCAACTCTTACTGCATATATAGTAGATCAAGATTGTATTGAATCGACAGAATGGAAGAAGCGTCCGGCAGTTATAGTATGTCCGGGCGGAGGCTATGAATTTGTATCTCCGCGTGAGGCAGATCCTATTGCGCTCAGATACAGCGCCGCAGGATTCCATACTTTTATTCTTGACTATTCCGTCAGTCCGACAGGCTGGCCTGCTGCCTGCTGTGAGCTTTCCAAAGCGGTTGCGTATGTACGCAGCATTGCTGACGAGTATAATATTGATAAGGATAAAATTGTTGTATGCGGATTTTCTGCCGGTGGTCATTTGGCGGCAAGCATAGGTGTGCATTATGATAAGGATATAGTAAAGAAGTTCTCCGGCGTTACAGGAGATGAGAATAAGCCGAACGGAATGATTCTGGGCTATCCGGTAATAACCGATAACCTTGAAAAAACTCATATGGGTACTCATGACAGGTTTGTTGCCGGCAGAGCAGAGGCAGAAAAACTTTTCGGTCTTGAGCATCATGTAAACAAGAATACGCCGAAAACCTTTATATGGCATACATACACGGATCAGGCAGTGCCTGTGTATAATACAATGGCATTTGCAACGGCATTGATGGAAAACGGCGTCCAGTATGAGATGCATATTTTTCCTGAGGGATATCATGGCTTGTCACTGGGAAACAAAATTACATGTAATTCCGATCTTGCCGTTCCGGCTGTTGTTCCGTGGATGGATATGTCAATAACATGGCTGAATAACCTATAATTGTTTTTAATAAGGCTGTTTTATAAAACAGCCTGCATACGGGGGTGTAAAGGTTTCGACGGGGTTATAGATACGTAAGGAGCGAGCCGCAGCGGAATCTGCGTTAAAAGTCCAAACTTTTAAAATTAAACGCTAACAAAAATTTAGCTTACGCTGCCTAATTGACGCAGCTGCCTTCCCGCGGTTACCGCGGCTGCGGTGCAAGGTATCATCTGAGCGGTGAACGTGAACCGAAAAAGCTTTGATTCGGTCATGAATTTATGAAGCTACCGATTTTTAAAGTTTGTCTGTGAACTTTAATGATAGGGAATTTTGATCACAGACTACGCTCGTAGCGCCTTGCGGGGATATTTCTTCGGACAGGAGTTCAATTCTCCTCACCTCCACCACATCGGAATGGACTTCGCTCCATTCCGATTTTTTTAACCTTCCTTTATTACATAACATGCTCTGCCGTTTGCCTTTGCTTTATATAATACATCATCTGTTTTGCTCATAACGGATGATATGTCGGCAGGATAAGAAAACCTGTATGCTCCGATACTGCAGCTTGCTTTATAAGGCGCAGGGAGTATTTTTGATATTTCATACAAAAAGCCGTTAAGCTTGTTTGCCAGTTCATCCTTTGACAGCGGTTCGGTCAGCATTACGGCAAATTCATCACCGCCTATTCTGCCTATTATACCGTACTCTCCGATATTGCGCTTCAGAGAATCCGCGGTTTCTCTTAAAACAGTATCGCCGGTTGTGTGCCCAAGCAAATCATTTATTGTTTTAAAATTATCAGCGTCAAGGAACAGAAACCAGCCTTTTTCTGACGGCAGTTTTTTATAGTTCTTTTGTATTTCGGCGCAGCGCTTCAGAAACAGTCTGCGTCCCATTACCTTTGTCAGATAGTCTATCTCTCCCAAGTATTTCTGATAATCGTTATACTTGTATACAAGGTTGAGTATGACTATAGATATCATATTCAAAGAAAGTACAGCCATTGTAAATTGTATCTGCAGATGAACCAAATCACTGTTAATTTCGGATGATACCTGCAAACCGTGCCGATTTAACATATAGATGGTTCTTTGTGAAAAGTACAGAGCCGCAAAAACTGTCATGCTTACTATAAATGCAGTAAACAATCCCAAAATAATCTGTTTCTTTCTGTCTGTGTTATATGGAATTTCACCGGAACGTTCAATACTTTTTTTAAAGCTGCAAACGGAGCTGCTGTTATATAATGACCATAATGCCTCAATAATAACTATGCATAAAACAATTACAATAAGATTGCTCCAGTTTAGGGATATACCTTTTATATTGTTTACCGCTACATCCGGGAACAGAAGCCTCATTGCAAGATATACAATTAAACTGTGAAATCTGGGAGCAACCGCGGCAGCAATGCCGAGCCAAAGTTTTGGGCGCCTTTGCTTTTTTGCTGCACTGAATATTATACCCGTTAAAAAACCGAATAAGGTGCGCGTACCTACAGAAAGCAAAACACTGTTTACGGGACTTCCGCTTAAAAATGGAGAAAATATCATATCGGTCGGCATAACATAATAAGCCGTTGCTTTATACATACTTGTCAATCCGAAGATAATGCCCATTAAGGTTGCATGGGGAGTCCCCAAAAGACAGGCGGCGATTAAAATCGGAATATAGGCAAATGTAATTGAAACCGGGGGTATGTGGACATATCCTAAAAAGGTGAATGACATCAAAAGCTCAAATGCAATCAGTATTGCAAAAACATATGAATCCAATGAATATTTTAGCTTATTTTTCATTTTAAGTCACATCACCAAAAAATATTTTATCATGTATTCTGTATCGGCTAACTCAATAAACCAAGTCATTTAGACTAAGGCTAACACAAAATTTT
>CAJLFL010000042.1 GCA_905205855.1 uncultured Eubacteriales bacterium
TTATGAGTTCAGGCATATTTTCTCCTTTCATTTATACTAAAAGCCAAGGACAACGATTCAAAAAAACTGATGATTTTCAATTACGGCGCAGTTCTGCTCTCTTTAGACTGAACTATCCTAACACTTGTATTGTGAATAACCGCTGTAATAATTTTTATAATATCTGCTGTATTTTCCGTATCTGCCGTATCTGCCGTATCTGCCATATTTCCCGTACCGGCTGTATTTTCCGTACATTTCCGTTTTCGGATCAACATTTTCCAGTATTATACCGAGTATTTTGGCATCAACCTGTTCTAAGGAATGAACCATTTGTTTAATATCATCTACGTTTGAAAATTCTGCGCGTACAGTGAGAAGATAACCGTCAGTTTTATCGGCAAGAACGGTTGCGTCTGTAACAACATTGACCGGCGGCGTATCAATAATGATATAATCATAGCTTTTGCTGCATTCATCAAGTAATGTGCTCACTCTCGGCGTTGCAAGAAGCTCTGCTGATGAACTGCTGACATTGCCGGAAACTATAATGTCAAATCCCAAATCGGTATTTTTTATAATTTCGGCATTGTCAATTATTCCGGCAAGGTACTCCGAAAGTCCTTCCTGTTTATCAATAGTAAGGTATTGCGCGATTCTCGGTCTGCGCATATCCGCATCAATCAAAAGAACCCTTTTACCTGCCTGCGCCAATACTTTTGAAATATTGATACTGCACGTGCTCTTTCCCTCAGAAGCGACTGCACTGGCAATAACAATTTTCTTGCAGCTGTCCTCGGTCGGCAAATAAAAAATATTTGTCCGCGCCATACGATATGCTTCCGAAACAGCAAATGAGGTATTTTCGTTTAGTATAAAACGATGATCCGGCGCATTTAAACTTTCTTCAGAGCCTTTTCCTCTTTTTTTCTTTTTGGAAACGATTTCTTCATTTGGAGGAATTATGCCTATAACCGGGATTTTGAAGTTGCCTGAAATTTCATTTCTGCCGTAAACTGTTGTATCCATAGAGTTTGCAAGCAAAACATATACACAGGATAAAATAAACCCAACAGCAAATCCGATGAATGAATTGCGGGCTATAGGCCAGCTGTAATCATCAATATCCGGCACCTTAGCCTCCTCTATTACTTCAACGGACGCCGCCTTTACAATTCTTATAATCTCATCCGGCACGATTTCTACAATCTCATTTACGATATCAGCAGCCATTTGCCTGTTTTGCGAAGTAGCCGAAATATAAAACGCCTCTGTTTCGTTGATAGCGCTTCCCGTAATCATACCGCTGATTTTTTTTGCAGTTAATTCCGGATACGTGCCTTTCAATTTATCTGCAACCTGTTCTAACACAGGATCAGAGCGAATGATTATCAAATATGTATCTACCAAAGATTTTGAAACCGTCAAATCGCCGGTTGTAATATACCTCTCATCATTTTTTTCATTATAAACATAGAGCTTGGCAGTCGCTGTATATTTCGGATTTACAAAGCAATACGTAAAGCCGCCGAATGTCACCATCCCGATAATCGAAACAATAACAATCAGCAATATACTGTGCCATAAAGCAAGAAATACATCCTTTACAGTCAAATTCATTGAAAATCAAACCTCCATAGCTTATACTGCAATCAAGGCCCACAAGGATATATCTTATGAGCTTTGATTGCAGTACCTCCCAAAAGGGAAGTACCGCTTAAGTTTTTATTTAACCTCTACTGTGTAATACGAGGTGCATCTTTCGCCATCCTTGTTATAACGAATATAAACACCATACCAGCCGCCGTTTTTCTGTGTCCATGCGGAGCCGTCCTTAGGATTAGCATATTGCTGATCCAATAATTTTCCGTTAATATCCTGGTATTTTGCAGCGGCATTAGCAAACTCATTCCAGTTTGTAATACGTATATCCTCTGTGCCGATATATACGATTGTCACTTTAGTTACATCATATCCGTTTGTAGTCAAAACTATTTTGCTTTCCTCCGCAACCGCAAACGGTACATCTGTCGGTTGCAAGTTATAATCGTCAACGGTAAATGTATAATACTTTGCCAATGTCTTATTTAAGTTTTCATCAAAATATTTTATATACGCTACATAGTTTCCGTTATTACGAAATGTTTTGGTATAATCAAGCGTATTTGTTATTCTTGCAAATCCGCTGCTGCCGTTTAGATTCGGATATTTTTTACCGGTTGCTACAAAATCATCCCAATTAACATTGTTTGCATCAAACACAGCATCTCCGACATATGCAACACCCACGGTAGCCGGAACATTTCCTGTCATTTTCAGGGTTTTTGTCTTAGCGTTATATGAAAGAGCAGGTCTTTCAAAGCTTACGGCATTTTTTACACTGAAGGTAATGTAATCAGCCTTTGTTGTTCCGTCATCTTTTGTATATTTTACAAACGCAACATAGTTACCGCGTGTTCCGGGTGTTCTTTTTGTAAAATTATTATAAACAGCATATCCTAAAGCGCTGTTCAGATTAGCATAATCCTTGCCTGCGGCAACAAGCTCATCCCAGTTTATATTGTCCGGATCAAATGTTGCTCCGCCGACATACGCAATTACAACCCTACAGCTTGCAGAAGCTTTTTTGACAAGCGTGAGTGTGGTTCCGTCCCATTTAAGATACGGAATTTCAGGCTCCTCCGGTTCCGGATCAACCTGATTTTTTGTGAATTTAGCCGTGTAGGTCTTATCCGCTGTTACGTTGCTGACTACAAATTCTGCCGTGTCGCAAACCTTTGTGTCACCGTCATACCAGCCATCAAAGGTGTAACCGTCGTTTGCCGCTGCGGTGAGGGTTACGCTACTGCTTTCGACTACAGTTCCTCCGCCCGAAACAGTACCGCCGCCGTCTGTGCCGACCTCTGCCGAAATCGTATAGTATACGACATTCTTTGTAAACCTCGCCGTATAGGTCTTATCTGCTATTACATTGCTGACCACAAATTCTGCTGTGTCGCAAACCTTTGTATCGCCGTCATACCAGCCGTCAAAGGTATAGCCGTCATTTGCCGCTGCGGTAAGGGTTATGCTGCCGCTTTCGATTACAGTTCCGCCGCCCGATACCGTACCGCCTGTTTGTGCATTTGCTGTTATTTTAAAATTGCTTTTATCCGGGAATGTTACTGTTCTGTTGTCGCTTGCCCAATCATAGTTAATCAAATTGGGAGTTGCACCGATAACGGAGGTGCTAATTTGACTGTCTGTATAGAAAGCACCTTTTGAGGAGCCTGCTGACGGAAGTGTCGCATTTGCCCAGCCCTCTCCAAAAATAAATGTCGTTACAGGTGTATTCTTTGCAAATTCGTTAATATCTGTATCTGCACTTACAGTAAACGAGCTTAAATCAAGCTCTTTGAACGCATCACTATTATATCCGCATCCATAAAACATATCTCCCATTTTGATAACATTTGATGTGTCGAATTTGTCACCTAAATCAAGTGTAAATACTTTACTGCTATATCCACATTCATAAAACATATCTCCCATATTGATAACATTTGATGTATCAAATGTATCGCCTAAATCAAGCGTAAATACATTGCTATTATATCCACACCTATAAAACATCCTATACATATTATTCTTAACCTTTGATGTGTCAAATTTATTACCCAAATTAAGCGTAAATACATTGCTATTATATCCGCATTCCCTAAACATACTGGACATATTTGTTACATTTGAAGTATCAAAATTGTCGCCGAGGTTAAGTGTAAATACTTTACTGCCACACCCGAAAAACATACCTTCCATATTCGTTACATTTATTGTATTGAATTTGTCACCCAAGTCAAGCGTAAATTCACTGCCGCTTCCGCAGTTATCAAACATATGTGACATATCCGTTACGTTTGATGTGTCAAAATTACCTCCTAAATCAAGTGTAAATTTGTCACTCCGTACTCCGCATTCGCTAAACATATATCTCATACTCGTAACATTTGAGGTATTGAATTTGTCACCTAAATCAAGCGTAAGTACTTCGCTCCAATATCCGCATTCATAAAACATATATGACATATCAGTAACCTTTGAAGTATTAAATTTGTCGCCGAGGTCAAGTGTAAATCCAGTGCCGGAACCGCCGCAGTTATCAAACATATGTGACATATCCGTTACGTTTGATGTGTCAAAATTACCTCCCAAATCAAGTGTAGATTTACTGTTTTGGCCGCCGAACACAGCAAACATATATGACATATTTTTTGTATTTGATGTGTCAAGCATTTCAAGTCCTGCTATACTGTCAATATTGCTTCCATTGTAAAATGCATATGACAGGCTCTCTCCCGCAATGATTTTACCGTTGCCGCCGATGTAAAGCTTTGAACCCTTCATCCACGCCTTAACGCTGCCGTCACCGTTTGCCGAATAGTCGGAATAGGTAATATCCGTCAGGTCGTAATCTGCCAGATCCACAAAATACACGCCGGTAATTTCATAATAACTATACTCGGTGACGCCGTCATTCTTTATTTTGGTTAAAAGTGTGTTGTCTTTGCTTGTGCCGAACAGACGGGATACGTTCTTTATAAACTTAGCGATATAGGTCTTATCTGCCGTTACATTTTCAACCACAAATTCCACTGTATCGCAAACCTTTGTGTCACCGTCGTACCAGCCGTCAAAGGTATAGCCGTCATTTGCCGCTGCGGTAAGGGTTATACTGCTGCTTTCTGCCACTGCTCCGCCGCCCGATACCGTACCGCCGCCGTCTGTGCCGACCTCTGCCGAAATTGTATAGTATATGGTTTCTGTAAACTTAGCAGTATAGATTTTGCTTTTGGTTACATTCTGAAGACTAATTTCCGCTGTGTCGAAAGCCTTTTCACCAACGGTATACCAACCATCAAAGGTGTAGCCGTCATTGGCTGTTGCAGTAAGCGTTATGCTGCCGCCCTCGGCTACTTCGCCGCCGCCTGTGACCGTTCCTCCGGTTTCGGCTTTCGCAGTTATAATGTAAATTCCCTCTCTTAGTCCGTTTGCAGCTCTGTTATCCTCTGCCCAATCATAGTTAATCAAATTCTCTGTCGCACCGACAACCGTAGTGTCAGTTTCGTTTGCTGTATAAAAAGCACCGTTTGAGGAGCCTGCCTGCGGAAGCGCCGCGTTTGCCCAGCCCTCTCCGAAAATAAATGTCGTTACAGGTGTATCCTGTGCGAATTGGGTAATATCTGTACCTGCATTTATAGTAAACGAGCTTAAATCAAGAGTTGTAAACGTGCCGCTTTTGTTGCCGCACCGAGCAAACATATACGACATATTGGTAACCTTTGATGTATCAAATTTATTACCCAAATCAAGCGTAAATGCCGAGTCGCCGCATCCACAAGATTCAAACATATATGACATATCGGTAACCTTTGATGTGTTAAAATTCTCTCCCAAATCAAGCGTAAATACTTCACTGCTATATCCGCATTCCCTAAACATCTGCCCCATCTTGGTAACCTTTGAAGTATCAAATTTATTACCCAAATCAAGCGTAAATACTTCACTGCTATATCCGCATTCCCTAAACATCTGCTCCATATTGATAACCTTTGATGTATCAAATTTGTCACCTAAATCAAGCGTAAATACTTCATTGCTATATCCGCAGTCCCTAAACATACCTAACATATTGGTAACCTTTGATGTATCAAATTTGTCGCCTAAATCAAGCGTAAATACTTTGCTATAAGTTCCGCAAAAATTAAACATATATGCCATATTCGTTACGTTTGATGTGTTAAAATTCTCTCCCAAATCAAGCGTAAATACTTTGTTTATTCCTTTATCACTTCCGTATCCAGTATAACTTCCGCATCCATCAAACATACCTGACATATTCGTTACGTTTGATGTGTCAAAGCTGTCACCCAAATCCAGTGTAAATTTACTGGATCTGCTGCCGCACGAACTAAACATAGATGACATATCTTTTGTATTTGATGTGTCAAGCATTTCAAGTCCTGTTATACTGTCAATCCTTGCACCGGCAAGTGCAAGTTTCAGGCTCTCTCCCGCAATGATTTTACCGTTGCCGCCGATGTAAAGCTCAGTGCCGTCCATCCATGCCTTTACGCTGCCGTTACCGTCTGCGGAATAGTCGGAATATTTAACGTCTGTCAAATTATAATCCGCCAAATCCACAAAATGTACGGCGGTGATTGCATCAACATCCGTGGTACCGTCGCTTTTTATTTTGCTTAAAAGCGTATAGCCTAAGCTTGTGTTGAACAGACGGGATACATTCTTTGTAAACTTTGCCGTATAGGTCTTATCTGCCGTTACGTTGTTTACCACAAATTCTTCTGTTTCGCACACCTTTGTGTCACCGTCGTACCAGCCGTCAAAGGTATAGCCGTCATTTGCCGCTGCGATGAGGGTAGTTCTGCCGCTTTCGGCCACTGCTCCGCCACCGGATACCGTACCGCCGCCGTCTGTGCCGACCTCTGCCGAAATTGTGAAATATGTTTTATCCGTAAATGTTACTGTTCTGTTATCACCTGCCCAATCATAGTTAATCAAATTGGTAGTTGCACCGGTAACGGAGGTCGCTGTTGCCGCGGTTACGGAAAATACGTTGTTGTCCGGCAGCACTGCGTTTTCCCAGTTCTCGCCGAAAATAAAGTTAGTTACAGGTATGTTGGGTGCAAATTTGGAAAGATTTGTACCTGCACTCAAGGTAAACGCACTTAAATCAAGAGTTGTAAACGCACTGCTTTTACTGCCGCAGGAGTTGAACATATTTGACATATCCGTTACGCTATAGGTATCAAAATTATCGCCCAGATTCAGCGTGAAATTCCCGCTCTCCTGTCCGCAGTAAGCAAACATATGTGACATATCCGTTACGCTGGAAGTATCAAATTTATTGCCCAAATCCAGTTTGAATTTATCACTCGCCTGTCCGCAGGAGTCAAACATATCTGACATATTCATTACATAAGTGGTATTGAATTTATCACCCAGATTCAGTGTAAAATTCCCGCCATTCTGTCCGCAGTAAGCAAACATAAAAGACATATACTCTACTCTGGAAGTGTCAAACCCACTGCCTAAATCTAATGTAAAATTCTCGCTGTACCGTCCGCAGTATGCAAACATATGTGACATATCCCGTACATAAGCGGTATTGAATTTATCACCCAGATTCAGTGCAAACGTATCGCTGTACTCCCCGCACTCGCAAAACATATACGACATATTTGTTACTTTAGAGGTGTCAAAATTGCTGCCCAAATCAAGCTTAAAGCCGGTGCTGTGGCCGCAGCGATTAAACATACCCGACATATCCGTAACATTTGATGTGTCAAAATTGTCACCCAGCTTCAATTCAGAATACATGCCGTTTAAGGCAGAGTCAAACATATGTGACATACTCGTTACATTTGAAGTATCAAGCAAATCCAGTCCGTTGATTGCTTCAATGCTATGTCCGTAATAAAATGCGTATGCTAATGAGCTGCCGGCTATAATTTTCTCATAACCGCCTATATAAAGCTCGGAATTTTCGTCGTCATACCACGCAAGAACACTTCCGTCGTTATCGGCAGAATAATCCACGGTTGCAGTTTCTGTCAGATCGTACTCGTTAATATCGACAAAGGACACGGCTTTTATGGTGGTTTTGTCATCTACCAAACCACCATCTACCGCCTTGCTGAGAAGCGTAGCGTCATAATCTGTTGAAAACAGCTTTGAGGTTCTGTGTATCTTTTCCTTAAACCTTGCCGTATAGGTCTTAGCGGCAGTTACGTTTTCAACCGTAAAACTCTTTGTGCTGCAAACCTTTGTGTCGCCGTCATACCAGCCGTCAAAGGCATATCCGTCATTTGCTGCCGCAACAAGGGTTGTATGTCCGCCCACCAGCACATCACCGCCGCCCGAAACCGTGCCGCCGTCACCTGCCTGAGCAGTTATTGTATAGTAAACCTTTTCAATAAACGTTACCGTTCTGTTATCCGATGCCCAATCATAGCCGGCCAGATTGGAAGTTGCACCGATTACGTCGGTTTGTATGTTTGCTTCAGAGGTAAATACTCCTCCCAATGCACTTACAGCGGCATCCGGCAGGGGTGCGTTTGCCCAGCCATCTCCAAAAATAAAGCGTGTAACAGGAATATTACCGGCAAAAAGCCACATATCGCTTGCTTCGGAAACTGTAATATTAAATCCGCTCAGATCAAGCTCTTTAAATTTCTCTGAGGATTTACCACATTCATCAAACATATATGACATATCTGTTACTTTCGAGGTATCAAATTTATCACCGAGATCCAATGTGAAAACCTTGCTGTTTTTTCCGCAGTATTGAAACATAAAATACATATACTTTACATTTGATGTATTAAATTTATTACCTAAATTCAGTGTGAAATTACTGTCGTTCTGTCCGCAGTAATAAAACATATACCCCATATTCTCTACGTTTGAGGTATCAAATTTATCGCCCAAATCCAGCGTGAACCTATAACTGTTCTCTCCGCAATGAGCGAACATATTAGACATACCTACTACCTTTGAAGTATCAAACTTACTGCCTAAATTCAGCGTAAAATCGGAGTTGTCCTGCGAGCTGCCGCATTCATTAAACATATACTGCATATCCGTTACATTGGAGGTATCAAAGCTGTTGCCCAAATCCAGGCTAAAGCCGTTGCTATCGCTTCCGCACTCGCTGAACATATAACTCATATTCGTCACATTTGAAGTATCCAGCATATCAAGTCCGCTGATTTTTTTAATTTTCGCCCCTTCTCTGAATGCATCTTCCAGGGATTCGCCGGCTGTGATTTTTCCGTATCCGCCGATGTAAAGCTCTGTACCATTCATCCACGCCTTTACGTTGCCGTCAACATCGGCAGAATAATCAGAGCAGCTGACATTTGTCAAATCATAATCCGCCAAATCTACAAAATGCACGCCGGTAATTGCATCTTTTTCAATATCCGTAACGCCGTCATTCTTTATTCTTTTCAAAAGTGAATCGGAATAAGAGGTGTCGAACAGCTTGGACACAACGGTATTTGATTTGAATGTCTGAATTTTAAGATACTTTCCTGTGCTCGCCTCAAGGCTGATTTCAGCAGCATTTTCCAACAATGTTGAATTCGAGCCGTCAGAATTATCACTGTATTCTATATTCATCCCGATGCTATCCTCTAAGTGAAAATTTGATCTGCCGGATATCAAATTTACATTCTGACTGCTTGTATCGCTGTTAACAAAATATAACGGCTTTTCACTATAACATATTTGAACGTTCGTGTCGGCACACATTGCATAGCGGCCTGTGCCCTCAATTTTTCCGGAGTAGAGATAAACATTACCACCTTGAGCGTTTAACGCATATTCACTGTCTGTGAGGAGATAGCCGTCCAAAAGGTGAAGCTCACCCAAGGTTACACGAACCGAATTGCTGCCGTTGGTTCCATTGTTATGTATCGTAACGCCGTCTACATACACCTTACCTCCGCCTACCAATAGAATTGCTCTGTCAAAGTCATTTTCCGAAATTCCGGATATTGTTCCGTTGCCGGTTATCTCAAGGCTGCCGCCGCCGGCATAAATGCCATACTCTACGGAGCTGGACGGATATGCGGCATACGGTGTCCCCAGCGTCTTTCTGTTTGTGTCCAAAACCAAATAGCTGCTATAGTTTGCCAGAGTTTTTCCTGTTTCACAATCATCAAGCAGCTTAATCGTTGCTTTGTTTTCCGCGGTGGTATTCAAAGCAACAGCCGCATCCCACGCCTGGGCGATTGAGCTGTAATACTCTGTGCTTCCGTTAAAGGTAACGCTTGCAGCATCACCCTCCGCGGCAAAGCTTGTTATCGGCATAATGCCGCACAGCATTGATATACAGATAACAAGTGATAATAAACCCTTCATTTTCTTAAACATCATTTTACACCCCTAAGTTATGTTTTTATATCCGTCGGTTTGGATTGCTTATATATAATACAGCGTCACTCATTTCGTTCCAGCAACGCCTGGTCGGTTTTTGTCCGCAGTAAAAGCAGCATGTCAAACTCTTTAAGAGTAAGCTCAAGCCCCTCCTTGCCAAACAGCGATAATATCCGCGATAAATACTCCGTCCTGGTTATATCGTTTCTGCACAGCGCAAGCTGTTTAAGCTCCTCCTTTAACCTTTCATTGGTGTCCAATTCATAATTAAATTTTGCCACTTTATCAAACGTCACCTTTTTCTTTTTGAAAAACAATGCTTTCACCTCCGAGCAACCAATTACACTATATTATAGAAAAAAAGCCACCCTTTTGGATGGCTTTGGTCGTAATTGGTCGTTTTCGGAACCTGATTGGTCTTTTTGGAGTTTAAGTATTTAATATAATACAAACGGTTAGTCTTCCGCTATCATAGCTGTATTTTATGTCACCGCCATATTTGCGTATTGCCGAAAGCATACCGGCTATTCCGATGCCGCGGTTTTTAATCATATTGTTCTCTATGGAAATATCCTGTATGCAGGGATTGGAGCATACAATCACGGTTTTATCCGCAACCGTCCGGATATTGACCTCTATCTCTCCGTCGGATTTACATTCGATACAGCCGTTTATTGCGTTTTCCAGCAGATTTGATAAAACGGCAACAAAATCCATATCCGATATAGCCGTTTTTTCCTTTACGTCTGCCGCAACGGAAACCGAAATACCGTTCTTTTGCGCCTTTGTGAAAAAGCTGTTCAAAATAGCGTTTACAGTGATATTGGGGCAAAAATCGTTCAGCCTTGCCGCGTCAAGGCTGTCATTATATTGCTTCAGATAGCTCAAAGCCTCCTCAACTTCACCCTTTTTCAGCATAGACTCAAGGTTTTGATTGTGATGCCTGAAGTCATGACGAATAGTTTTTGACGTCAGCTCGTTTTCTCTTGCGGTTTTAAGCTGCCCCTGCAAATAAGCAGCCTTTGAGTTAATCAGCTCTGCATTGCTCTCGGCTATCATAGATTGAATAGTGCCGAAAATAACCCATAAAACAGATATATAGATTAAAACACTTACGGTAAAAAACGGAATGTATCTGTCTATATTTTCGTATTCGGAATTGAATATTACGACAAATAACGCGAATATTATCAAAAACAAGACCGAAACCACCGATATGGAATACCAGGTTTTGATGCGCTTTCCGGATACTGCTCTTACCGAGGAACGCAGAAAACGTATATATAAAAAAGCAACCGGAATAAACAAAAGCGTTCTTATAATATTCCTTGCATAATATACAACTATTTTCGGCTCTTCTTTGAAGAATACGCTGCATATTATAAGCGAAATACACACAAACATGCTAAACACATTTGCATAGCTGATAAACAGAAAAATCTTTTTACAGATTGGATCGGCAGAGTTTAAGATAAATATAAAAAACGCCATAACAATCGTGCTTGAAAAGGCTGCCGCGTAATAGCCGTGACT
>CAJLFL010000043.1 GCA_905205855.1 uncultured Eubacteriales bacterium
ATCCAGAATAACTCTTAAATTATCGGATTTCGTATCATCAAATATCTGCTTCATCCTCTGCGGCGAATATATTGTACTTGTCCATACAGGTTCTATTCCGATAAGCACCCCTTTATTCTCCGCCTTACACATCATAGGTTCCATATTGTTTAGAAAGAACCTGTAATTATCATCGGAATGTAAGTATTCTATATTGCCGTATCCCGTTTCCGTTCCGATTACCCCGGCATTGAAATCATATGCATAATCTATAAAATTCTCAAATCTTTTAAGCTGTATGCCAAGACTGTGCGTATTCTGCTCCGCGGGATTTATATAGCATCCCAAAACAGCGATTTTAAGACCGTATTTATCAAGTTCTGTTTTAATTTTTAAAGAAACCTCTTTATCATAACCGGTTTTGTCAAAGTCAATATTGTTTACCGTCTTGGCAAGCGCAAACTGCAGATTTTTAATTCCGTATTCCTTTGCAGTTCTGCACATATCATCAAAGCTATCTGCAATATCATGTCCTCTGAGTCCGTAACTTATATTCTTCATAAACGTTCACCTCGCACTTATTATAACACAACAACAAGTCTACCGCAAACGTTTCTTTGATGAAGCATAACTCATACCGATAATTCCGATTAAAATAAGAATTGTTCCTGCAATATGATACCAGTATAAAACCTCATTATTAAACAAAACTCCCGTTATTATTGTAGTAACGGTTGTAAGACCGCTGAGCGCCGAAATAATCGACGCCTGAACCTTAGACAATGCATAGTTATTAAGTCCCGTTGCCATGATTGATGAGCATACTCCCAGAAATATTATTCCTATAACGTTGTCTATATTCATAAGCGGAACAAAGTATGAAGTTATTGTTCCCGTACTTAAATGCCGTACAATATTGATTGCATTAAACACAACCGCTCCGGATAACGCCGAAAAATATGTAATTTCTGTTGACGTAAAGTTCTGCGACGTTCCGCGTGAGCATACAACAAAGGCAGAACCGCTTATCACCGCAAGCAGCATAAATATTATACCGGCAATACTGCTTTCACCGGAATTTTGGGCAAATACGGTTATCAGCACGACCCCCAGTATTCTGACCAAAAGGAAAAGCCTTTGCTTGGCATTTGTCTTTTCCTTCAGAAAGATTGTTTCCAGCGCAACTGTAAAAAACGGCGCCAAAGCAGTTAATATTCCTGCCATTATTACCGTGGTATTTTTTATTCCGTAGGTTTCAAAAGTAAAATACAGTACAGGTTCAAACAAAGCTGTTGCAGCCAGCAGCTTTAACGACTTTCCTTTAAAATTCACTTTGATTATTCCAAATGCCTGCAATAGCAAAAAAGCACAGGCACTCGTCAGAAAGCGCAGTGCAAGCACGTCAAATACATCCGTTGTTTCCAGCAGCTTTCCTACAAATATAACCGTTGTACCGTATATTATGGCCTTAAAAACAGCAGCAAGATATGCCGGAACAACGCTCTTACTTGATTTATCCATAATACAGCTCCTTATCTTTAATTTGCCTAACTAACATAACACATTAAAACTCTGTTTTCAATGTACGATATTTACCTTTTTGCGGTATATTCAATAATATTGTATAACTGCGCCTATCTGGCATTATCGGACATTGTTTGTCATATACATTAATCAAAAAGGAGAGATTAAAATGAAGATATGGGTTATAAACAAAAGAACCGGGATAATTCTTGCTTTGCTGCTTGTTATTCTTATTTCTGCAATATGCTTCAGCCGAAATGAGGCGGTAACAGTCGCCGGAACCAAGCGCGACCTGCCTGTATATTGCGTTGACACCGGAGAGGAAAAGGTGATTTCAATTTCTTTTGACGCCGCATGGGGAAACGAAGACACACAGGAATTGATAGATATTCTCGGCAAGTATAATGTAAAGGCAACATTTTTTGTTGTCGGCGGATGGGTTGACAGCTTTCCGGAATCCGTAAAGGCTCTTTCAGATGCAGGTCATGAAATCATGAATCATTCCGACACACATCCCTACATGACAAAAATATCAAAGGAGGAAATGAAAAAAGAGGTTGAAGCCTGCAATCTGAAAATAGAAAGCATTACCGGCAAAAAACCTACATTGCTGCGTGCCCCGTACGGTGATTATAACAATGATGTCGTTCAGGCGGTTCGCGAATGCGGCTGTATGACAATTCAATGGAGCGTAGACAGTCTTGACTGGAAGGATTTAAGCGCATCGGAAATCACAAAGCGTGTGACGGATAAAATTCATCCGGGCGCAATAGTGCTGTTTCACAATGCCGCATTACATACCCCTGAAGCCCTGCCCGTAATAATCGAAAGACTACAGAGTGACGGATACAGATTTGTTCCCATATCCGAGCTTGTCTATAAAGACGGCTACGGCATTGATCAGGCAGGCAAACAATACAAATTGTCCGAATAGTATATATTATTGTCCTGATAGTATATGCCGTCTATCAATAAAACCAAATAAAAAGTGTGTTTAAAACATAATTTGTGCAATACTTTTTCTTGCACTTTCGGGGCTGTTATGATATACTGTATAGAGTTGAGCATATTGTATTTTATATGCTTGACAGTATATTTAAAATCAGGAGGTTTTACATATGAAAGTTTTAGTTACAGGCGGCGCCGGTTATATCGGCAGTCATACAGTTATACAGCTGCTTAATGCAGGTTATGAGGCTGTTATAATCGACAATCTGTGCAACAGCTCTGCTGAAGCAGTAAAACGTATAGGCAAGCTTGCCGGAAAGGAGCCTGTCTTTTATGAAGCGGATTTAAGAAATGAAGCTGTGGTTGAAGAAATCTTTACAAATCACAAAATTGATTCTGTAATTCATTTTGCAGGTTTAAAGGCTGTTGGTGAATCTGTTGAAAAACCTCTGGAATATTATGAAAACAACCTCGGCAGCACTTTCAGTCTGTGCAATGCTATGAGAAAGCATAATGTAAAGAATCTCGTATTCAGCTCCTCAGCTACCGTTTACGGCAAGCCGAAAACCGTTCCGATTAAAGAAGATTTCCCGCTTTCCTGCACAAATCCGTACGGACGCACCAAGCTGATGATTGAAGATATTTTGCGCGACCTTTATGTTGCGGACAACAGCTGGAATATTGCGCTTCTCAGATACTTTAACCCTGTAGGCGCGCACAAAAGCGGCATGATAGGCGAAAATCCCAAGGGTATTCCGAACAACCTTATGCCATATATTTCTCAGGTTGCAATAGGCAAGCTGGATCATCTTCATGTCTTCGGCAATGACTATGACACTCCGGACGGCACCGGCGTGCGTGACTATATACATGTTGAGGATTTAGCAGACGGTCACCTTAAAGCTCTTAAAAAGTTAGAAAGCAATCCCGGTGTTGTTACCTACAACCTCGGCACCGGCAAGGGCTACAGTGTTCTTGAAATGCGCGAGGCATTTGAAAAGGCAAGCGGCCGTCCTGTTCCGTTTAAGTTCTATGACCGCCGCGCCGGCGATATTGCAGCCTGCTATGCAGATCCGTCCAAAGCACGCGAGGAGCTTGGTTTTGAGGCAAAGCATACTCTTGAAGAAATGTGTGGGGATACATGGCGCTGGCAGCAGCAAAATCCCGATGGCTATAAAGATTGATATTGTTTTATTGTATAACCGAATCGGTACTTTAATGTTTTTGGTGGGGGATATATAATTTATGGGTATTTTTTCACTTATCAGACATGAAGTGAATATTGTATTTGAGCGTGATCCTGCAGCTCGTTCAAAGGCACAGGTTTTTTTCCTGTACCCCGGCGTCAGAGCTATCATAAATTACAGGATTGCACATTATCTTGAAAAAAGAGGTCATCATTTTATTGCCGACTGGATTTCAAAACACACCCGTCGGAAAACAGGTATAGAAATCCATCCGGCTGCCGAAATCGGCAAGGGCGTGTTTATTGACCACGGCATGGGCGTTGTCATTGGTGAAACCGCTGTTGTCGGCGACTATTGCACAATTTATCAGGGTGTTACCCTCGGCGGAACCGGTAAGGATAAAGGCAAAAGACATCCGACCATAGGCAAAAACGTAACTATCGGCTGCGGAGCAAAAATTCTCGGCCCGTTTTCTGTCGGTGACAACAGTAAAATTGCCGCAAATGCGGTCGTATTGAACGAGATTCCGGCAAACAGCACCTGCGTCGGCGTACCTGCACATATAGTAAAGCGCGATAATGTAAGGGTTGCTGCCGCCGCACCGCTGATTCATCCTATTGCGGATCTTGATCAAATACACATCCCCGATCCCGTATCAATGGAAATCTGCCGTTTGAATACAGAAATCGACCGTCTGAAGAAAAATCTGGAGGAACAAAACAATCATGATTGATACCAAGCTATATTTATATAATACACTTACCCGTAAAAAAGGGGCTTTTGAGCCGATAGAGCCCGGAAAGGTCAGAATGTATTCCTGCGGCCCTACGGTTTACAATTATTTTCATATAGGCAATGCACGTCCGTTTATCATCTTTGACACACTGCGCCGTTATCTGGAATATAAAGGCTATGAGGTAAAGTTTGTTCAGAACTTTACCGATATTGATGATAAGATGATAAACAAAGCGAATGACCTCGGCATCACGGTTAAGGAACTGGCGGATACTTACATCTCAGAATACTTTACCGATGCCGACGGCTTGGGTATTCACCGCGCCTCAGTTCATCCGCGCGCAACCGAGAATATTGATTCAATCATAAGCATTATCTCAGATTTAATTGAACGCGGTTATGCATACAACGTAGACGGCGATGTTTATTACAGTACAAAAAAGTTTAAGGAATACGGCAAGCTGTCACATCAGCCGCTTGACGAGCTTGAAAGCGGTGCAAGAATTGATATAAATGAGGACAAGCGTGATCCGATGGATTTTGCAGTCTGGAAAAAACAAAAGCCCGGAGAGCCTGCATGGGAAAGTCCGTGGGGCATGGGACGTCCGGGCTGGCATATAGAGTGCAGCGCTATGGCAAACAAATACCTCGGTAAAACCATTGACATACACAGCGGAGGTCAGGATTTAATCTTCCCGCATCACGAGAACGAGATTGCTCAAAGCGAAGCCGCAAATTGCTGCCGTTTTGCCAATTACTGGGTTCACAACGGCTATATAAACATAGATAACAGAAAAATGTCAAAATCGCTCGGCAACTTCTTTACCGTCCGCGATGTGGCAAAGGACTATGATTATGAGGTAATACGCTTCTTTATGCTGTCGGCACATTACCGCAGTCCGATTAACTTTAGCAAAGAACTTATGGATTCGGCAAAATCCGCTTTGGAGCGTATTTATAATTGCTTAAATTCCATGTCGTTCTTTGCAGACGCCGCTGTGGACAAAGAACTCTCGGAGGCAGAAAATGCGTTTAGCCAAAGACTGGACAAATACAAAGACAAATTTATCGCCGCAATGGATGACGATATAAATACTGCCGACGCTATATCTGTTATATTTGAGATTGTTGCCGATGCAAACAAGGAAATCACCGCCGAAAGCAATACTTCAAAATCTCTGATACTAAAAGTTATTTCTGCTATCCGAGAACTTGGCGGCGTTCTCGGGCTGCTCGGCAAAAAGACTTCTGCCTCCCTTCCGGCTGAAGTTGAAGAACTTCTTGAAAAACGTGCAGCTGCAAGAAGCTCTAAAAACTGGGCAGAATCTGACACAATCAGAGATCAGCTTAAACAACTTGGCTATGCGGTAAAGGACACACCGCAGGGACAGCAGGTTACAAGGATATAATATGGAAAATTTAACTGAAAAAGATTTGACCGATATCTTCGGCAATAAGTTTTTAAGCCCAAAGAACTACAGTGCGTTGACTCTTGCCTATATAGGCGATTGTGTATATGAACTGTATGTACGCGGATATTTAATACAAAAATCTGATCAAAAAGTAAATCTGCTGCACAAAACATCCACAAGATTTGTTTGTGCCAAAGCTCAGGCAGAGCTTTATCACAAGATAAAGGATATGTTGAGCGAGGATGAAACAGCTGTGTTTCACCGCGGCAGAAACACTAAATCTCATGTGCCCAAAAACGCTGTTGTTTCTGATTACAGAATTGCCACCGGAATAGAAGCATTGTTCGGCTATCTTTATATAACAGGAAAAAAAGATAGGATTTCTGAGCTGCTGCAACAGCTTTTTATATAGAATATTTTTACATTGGAGGTTCTGCAAATGAACGCTGAAGAAACAAAAACGCTGCAGCTCCATGCGGCAAACATTCGCAAAATGGCTCTTGAGGCTGTATACAGCGCAGGCGCCGGCCATCCGGGCGGTTCTCTTTCCGCTGCGGATATACTTACATACCTTTACGGAAAGGAATTAAACGTAAATCCTAAGGATGCAAAAAATCCCGACAGAGATAGATTTGTTCTGTCAAAGGGACACTGTTCACCTGCACTGTACGGAACTCTTGCTGAATTCGGCTTTATCCCCAAAGAGGATATAAAGACATTCCGTCATATTGACAGCTATCTTCAGGGACATCCCGATATGAAAGGCGTAAACGGTGTGGATATGTCCACAGGTTCTCTCGGACAGGGAATCAGCGCAGCTTGCGGCATGGCTCTTGCGGGAAAGCTCGACGAAAAGGACTATCGTGTATATGCAATTATGGGCGATGGCGAAATCGAGGAAGGTCAGGTCTGGGAGGCTGCTATGTTTGCAGCACATTATAAGCTTGACAACCTCACTGCTTTTCTCGACTTCAACGGTCTGCAGATAGACGGCGATATACGCAAGGTGATGAACCCAACGCCGATTGATAAAAAATTTGAAGCATTCGGCTGGAATGTTATCAAAATCTGTGCACATAATTTTGATGAAATAGAAGCGGCTGTAAAATCCGCAAAGGAGTGTAAAGGTCAGCCTACTCTTATTCTTGCCCAAAGCATCAAGGGTAAAGGCGTTTCGTTTATGGAAGGTCGTGCGGAATGGCACGGTGCAGCTCCGAATCATGAACAATATGAGCAAGCTGTTAAAGAACTTGACATGCAAATCAGAGAACTTGGAGGTGTTACCGAATGAGCTATCAGATAGGAGAAAAGGTTGCAACACGTGAGGCTTACGGAAAGGCGCTGGTCGAATTCGGCGCTGACGAAAATATAATAGTAATGGACGCAGATTTATCTAAGTCTACCAAAACCGAAGGATTTAAAAAAGCTTATCCGGAGCGCTTTATCAACACCGGAATCGCAGAGGGCAATATGATGTCTGTTGCTGCCGGAATATCTACCTGCGGTAAAACTGTTTTTGCAAGCTCGTTTGCAATGTTTGCGGCAGGTCGTGCTTTTGAGCAGATTCGCAATTCTATCGGCTATCCGCACCTTAATGTCAAAATAGGCGCAACACATGCCGGCATCTCGGTCGGTGAGGACGGCGCTACACATCAGTGCCTTGAAGATATAGGCATTATGCGTACAATTCCGGGAATGGTTATCTTAAACCCTGCCGACGCAACGGAATCACGCCTTGCGGTAAAGGCAGCGATTGAGCACAACGGCCCTGTATATCTGCGTTTTGGACGCTTGGCTGTTCCAACAATTTTCGGTGATGACTATAAGTTTGAAATCGGCAAAGGCGTACAATTATCAGACGGAACGGACGTAACACTTATAGCTACAGGTCTTATGGTACCCGAAGCAATAAAAGCTGCAGAAATGCTCCAACTTGACGGGGTTTCTGCACGTGTAATAAATATAGCTACAATAAAGCCGATCGACAAGGACATAATTATCAAAGCTGCAAAGGAAACGGGCGCAATAGTAACCGCAGAGGAACACAATATAATGGGCGGTCTTGGTTCAGCTGTTGCAGAGGTTCTTTGTGAGGCCGCTCCCGTTCCCATGCTTCGCGTAGGGACTAACGATGTATTTGGCAGAAGCGGAAAACCATATGCGCTTTTGGATATGTACGGATTAAATGCAGAAAATATTGCCGCAAATGCAAAAAAAGCAATTGCACTTAAATAAACTCTGATTTGGAAGTGAAAAAGTGAAAAGGATTATCAGTATTCAGGACATATCATGTGTGGGCAAATGCTCTCTTACAACCGCTTTACCCATAATTTCAGCCGCCGGCGTTGAAGCTGCCGTTCTTCCCACTGCGGTTTTATCCACACACACGGCGTTTCCGAAATTCACTTTTAAAGATTTAACAGATGAACTTGAGCCTATATCAGGAACCTTTACAGAGCTTGGTATAGGCTTTGATGCGGTTTATACCGGATACCTCGGCTCATTTAAACAGCTAGATTTTGTAAACAGTTTTATAGAACGCTTTAAAACAAAAGACACCACCGTTTTTATAGATCCGGTTATGGGTGATAACGGCGGCTTATACACCGGCTTTACTCAGGAGTTTGCCGATCGTATGACAGATTTATGCTCTAAGGCAGACTTGATAACGCCGAATATGACTGAGGCATCTTTTATGCTGAAAATTCCGTATAAAGAGCATTATACAGAGGCTTATGTCAAGGATATTTTAAAGGCTCTTGCAGACCTCGGTGCAAAACGCACCGCAATAACAGGCATAAGCTTTGATGCTGACAACATTGGCGTCTATATGTATGACGCTGTTTCGGATGAATACTACAGCTACTTTAACAAGAAATTTCCTGCTGTCTTTCACGGCACGGGAGATATATTTGCCGCAAGCGCTCTCGGTGCGTATATGCGCGGCAACAGTCTTTTGGATTCGCTTTCTCTTGCGGTAGATTATACGTTGGAATGTATAAACTATACCGTAAAAGATCCCAACCACCGTACATACGGAGTAAACTTTGAGGAAGCGCTGCCTATGTATATAGAAAGACTGAGCAAACAGGAGGAACCCTCATGCCTATAAAAGTACAAAACAGCTTGCCGGCTATAGAAACTCTTAACGGCGAAAACATCTTTGTTATCACCGAAAAGCGGGCAATGACTCAGGATATCCGTCCGCTTGAAATCCTGATTCTTAATCTTATGCCGACAAAAATAACAACCGAAACTCAGCTTTTGCGTGTTCTGGGAAACACACCGCTGCAAATCAATATCAACTTTATGCATACCTCGTCACACGAGTCAAAAAATACCTCGAAAAGCCATCTTGAAACCTTTTACGGTGTTTTTGATGACTATAAAGAGCGTAAATTTGACGGTCTGATAGTCACCGGCGCACCGGTAGAAAACCTCAGCTTTGAGGAGGTTGATTATTGGGACGAATTATGCGAGATTATGGAATGGTCAAAAAGCCATGTTACTTCCACGTTTTATATATGCTGGGCAGCGCAGGCGGCGCTTTATTATCATTACGGAATAAACAAATATCCTCTTGAAAAAAAAATGTTTGGTGTTTATCCGCATTACGTTGTACCGGAAAAAAAGCACAAAATTCTGCTGCGCGGCTTTGATGATGTGTTCTATGCACCTCATTCGCGCCACACTGAATTCCGCGAGGAGGATATAAACAAGGTTCCGGAGCTTGAAATTCTTGCAAAATCAGATGAAGCAGGCGTCTATATTGTTACCGCCAAAAGCGAACGTCAGTTCTTTGTGGCAGGTCATGCGGAATATGACGCGGATACTCTTGCCAAAGAATACTTCAGAGATGTTGAAAAGGGACTTTCCATTGATGTTCCCAAAAACTATTTTCCGGGCAATAACCCCAAAAATCCACCGGAAATGCTGTGGCGTGCACATGCCAATCTTTTGTATTCAAACTGGCTTAACTACTTTGTATATCAGACAACGCCTTACAACATTGATGATATTAACATAGATTCAAGCAAGTTTGAATAAAATACTATTCGGAGGTATTATTATGTATCTGATTGAATTACTCAAAACAGTTGTACTCGGCATAGTCCAGGGAATAACCGAATGGCTTCCGATAAGCAGCACCGGTCATATGATACTTGTTGACCAATTTATGCCGCTTAACCAGCCGTCCGGCTTTATAGATTTATTTCTTGTGGTAATCCAGTTCGGCTCAATTCTTGCGGTGGTAACGCTTTATTTTCATAAACTGAATCCGTTTTCACCAAAAAAGACCTCTAAAGAAAAATCGGAAACATGGTCAATGTGGTTTAAGGTTTTGGTTGCATGTATTCCTGCCGCTGTAATAGGCCTTTTGTTTGATGACTTTATCACGGCACATACATATAACGCATGGGTTGTTTCTGCTGCTCTTATTATATACGGCATTATATTTATTATAATTGAGCGTCGGAACAAAACACCGAAAATCAATTCCATAGACGCTCTTGACTATAAAACCGCATTGTTGATAGGTGCTTTTCAGGTTTTGTCGCTTATTCCCGGAACTTCGCGCTCCGGCTCGACCATAATCGGAGCCGTTATTCTCAGCACATCAAGATTTGTTGCGGCGGAGTTTTCATTCTTCCTTGCTATACCCGTCATGTTCGGAGCAAGTCTTTTGAAAATCGTTAAGTTCTTTATGGAAACAGGCGGCGGCTTCAGCGGCGAACAGCTTGGAATTCTTCTGTTAGGGATGGCTGTTGCCTATGCGGTTTCAATAGCGGCAATAAAGTTCCTTATGAGTTATATCCGAAATCACGATTTTACCGTATTCGGTTATTATCGTATTGCTGTCGGAGTTTTGGTAATTGCTTACTTCTTAATCTCAGGCGCGCAGGTAGTTGTGCATTAAAAAAATATAAGGGGCGACCTTTCGGCCGCCCCTTTATAAGTCAACTGTATGCTATAGTAGTCATAAGCGTCATTTCCGGCTGAGAAACATCCATACGGCTGTGCTGAACTATTATAGGCTCGCTGCTTTCAACCAATACCGCATAAGGAACATTATGCGGTATTTTTTCGCCCTTATCATTTTGAATTTTATCAAGGCGTATATGATTTGTGCGCTCGCTTTCACATACAGCCTTAAAGCCTTTAAGCGGTTTTTTGTCCTCAAAATATATTGTCAGGCTTATTTCGGCTGTGTTCTCGGACAAGTTTAAAACGCAAACTGCTTCATGGCTCACATATCCGCCCTTTTCGGTATCACTCATAAAGCCATCACCTATTGTCCATATCTTTTTTCCTATCATTTTCTACTTTCTCCTTTAACAATTCATCTGCACATTTCCATTACAGCAGAAGACAGCTGTTTAAGCTCCTCCTCTGCCTTTTCGGCAGAATCCGCACGCACACCGAAATACAGCTTGATTTTCGGCTCTGTTCCCGAAGGTCTTACCGCAAACCAACCGTTTTCAGTAAAGTATTTAAGCACATCCGATTTCGGCAAGCCGTCTATACCTGTACTGTAATCCAGTATCTTTATTACTTTAACCGGCAGCTTTTCGGTTCTGAA
>CAJLFL010000044.1 GCA_905205855.1 uncultured Eubacteriales bacterium
AAATCAGTGCGGACAAACACAGATTGCGGAGGTCATAAGATGTCTGTTAAAAGCATAATTGAAAAGGTAATAGGAACATACAGTGACAGAGAACTTAAAAAGATATATCCCATACGTGACGCGGTTCTTGCTCTGGAGGGAACAATGGAGCAAAAGTCAGACAGTGAGCTGAGAGCCATGACTGAGGAATTTAAACAGCGTATAAAAAACGGCGAAACAACCGACGATATTCTGCCGGAGGCTTTTGCGGTCTGCCGTGAAGCAGCATGGCGCGTACTCGGAATGAAGCACTTTCCGGTTCAGATTGTGGGCGGAATTGTTTTGCATCAGGGACGTATAGCAGAGATGAAAACAGGTGAAGGTAAAACTTTGGTTGCAACATTGCCGGCTTATCTGAATGCACTGACAGGCGAGGGAGTTCATATCGTTACGGTAAACGATTATCTTGCAAAGCGTGACAGTGAGTGGATGGGAAAGCTGTATAACTTTCTCGGCTTGACGGTCGGGCTTGTAATACACGAGAAAGACAACGCACAGCGCAAGGAAGCGTATGCAGCCGATATAACGTACGGAACAAACAACGAAATGGGCTTTGATTACCTGCGTGACAATATGGTTATATACAAGGAGAACAAGGTTCAGCGTGGACACGCATATGCAATAGTGGATGAGGTGGACAGTATTCTCATAGATGAAGCAAGAACACCTCTTATAATTTCGGGTATGGGTGATAAATCAACAGACCTTTATATGCAGGCTGACCGATTTGCAAAAACCCTTAAATTCAAGAAGGTAGTGGAAACCGACTCAAAGGTTGAGGTTGAGGATGAGGATGAACTTAAGGATTATGATTATATTGTAGACGAAAAAGCGCATACGGCAATCCTTACCGCGCAGGGTGTTAAGAAGGCTGAAGAAGCATTCCATATAGATAATCTTACCGATCCGGAAAACATGACGCTTTCACATCACATAAATCAGGCTATAAAAGCTATAGGTGTAATGAAACGTGATAAGGATTACGTTTTAAAGGATGGAGAGGTTATCATAGTTGATGAATTTACCGGACGTATGATGTTCGGCAGACGCTACAGCGACGGACTTCATCAGGCAATAGAGGCAAAGGAGGGCGTAAAGGTTGAAAACGAGAGTAAGACTCTTGCAACAATTACGTTCCAGAACTTTTTCCGGCTTTACAAAAAGCTTTCCGGTATGACCGGTACCGCACAGACCGAGGAGGAGGAATTCCAGGAGATATACAAGCTGGATGTTATTGTTATTCCCACAAACAAGCCGCTTGCCAGAGTTGACGCTTCGGACAGCATCTATAAGACTGAAAACGGAAAGTTCAATGCGGTTATAGAGGAGGTTGTTGCCGCTCATGCAAAGGGACAGCCGGTGCTTATCGGTACGGTTTCAATCGAAAAATCCGAGGAACTTAGCAGACTTTTGCGTAAACGCGGAATTAAGCATAGTGTTTTAAATGCCAAGTTCCATGAGAAAGAGGCAGAAATTGTTGCACAGGCAGGTAAAAAAGGAGCCGTTACCATTGCTACAAATATGGCGGGACGCGGTACCGATATTGTCCTCGGCGGTAATGCTGAGTTTATGGCAAAGGATGAAATGCGCCGTCAGGGCTTTGAGGAGGAAATGCTTGTTCAGGCAACAGGCTTTGCGGAAACCGATGATGAGAATATAATAAATGCAAGACAGACATATCAGGAACTGCATAAGAGATTTAAGCAGGAGATAGAGCCGGAACAGAAAGAGGTTCTTGCGGCAGGCGGTTTGTATATTATAGGAACAGAGCGTCACGAGAGCCGAAGAATTGATAACCAGCTGCGCGGCCGTGCCGGACGTCAGGGTGATGTCGGTGCGTCAAAGTTCTATCTGTCGCTTGAAGATGACTTGATGCGTTTGTTTGCTCCGGAAAGAATCAACCGTGTAATGGAAACCTTTGGTCTTGATGAAAATGAGGCAATAGAGAGCAAAATGCTGAGCAACGCAATAGAAACGGCTCAGCAGCGTGTTGAGGGACGCAACTTTGACATACGTAAGCATGTGCTTCAGTATGATGATGTAAACAATCAGCAGAGAGAGATGATATATAAGCAGCGTGATCAGGTTCTGGACGGCGAGGATATGAAGAATTATATCCTTAACATGATGCGCGATACCGCTTCAAATATTATTGCTGTATATTCCGGCGAGATGCAGAACGCGGAGGAATGGGACTGGGAGGCTTTAAAGGACCATATAACCGCAGTTTTCGGCGAGCTTCCGGCAGATACCTTTGAGATTTCAGAGCATGAGATGGATCACATGACCAAAGAAAGTCTTTGCGATCATCTTATGGAGAATATTCTTGCAAAGTATTCCGAAAAAGAGGCAGACTTCGGCGATGCAATGCGTGAGGTAGAGCGCATTATACTTTTGAGAGTTGTAGATCAGAAGTGGATGGATCATATAGACAATATGGAACAGCTCAGACAGGGTATAAACCTGCGTGCATATGCACAGCATGATCCGGTTGTCGAGTATAAGTTTGAGGCAATGGATATGTTTGAGGAAATGATTGACTCAATCAAAGAGGATACGGTTAAGTATCTGTTCCATGTTGTTCCACAGAATAAAATAGAAAGACAGCAGGTTGCGAAGCCTGTTGCGGAAAACCACGGCAGTGATGACGGAACAGTCAAAAAACAACCGGTGCGCCGCAAGGTTGAAATCGGCAGAAACGATCCGTGTCCCTGCGGCAGCGGAAAGAAATATAAGCACTGCTGTCTGGAAAAGGATCAGATGGCTGACAGAAACTAAAACGGCATAATTTTATTAAGGATGTGATAATGTGATAGCTTTTGACGAGTACAAGCAGGGTCTTGACGGAATGGAAAAGGATATAACAGAACTGAGGGATTCACTTTAACATAGACAAGTCGAACCAAGAGGCGGATGACCTTGAAAAAACAACTATGGCGGCAGATTTTTATGATGATATGGAAGCCGCAGGCAAAACTCTGCAGAAAATAAAGGGCTTGCGCGATAAAATTGCAAGGTACGAAAAGCTTAAAGAAACATGGGAGGATTTGTCTACTCTTGTTGCTCTTGCGATAGAGGAGGATGACGAGAGTGTACTGGACGAGGTAAAATCCGGATATAAACAGCTGTGCAGTGATTTGGAGAGTATGAAGCTTGAAACGCTTTTGTCGGGAAAATATGACAAAAACAACGCCATTTTAACACTTCATGCCGGTGCCGGCGGAACCGAGGCACAGGACTGGTGCGAGATGCTGTTCCGTATGTATGTTCATTGGGCTGAGCGTAAGGGATATAAGACGGAAACTCTCGACTATCTTGCAGGCGAGGAGGCAGGCATAAAGAGCGTTACGTTCCTTGTGGAGGGACTCAACGCATACGGATATGCCAAGTGTGAAAAAGGCGTACACCGTCTTGTGCGTATTTCTCCGTTCGACTCTGCCGCAAGAAGGCATACTTCATTTGCTTCACTTGAGGTAATGCCGGAAATTGATGATGATATAGAGGTAAATATCAATCCCGAAGATTTGCGTGTAGACACGTATCGTTCAAGCGGAGCGGGAGGACAGCATATTAACAAGACGGAATCAGCAATCAGAATAACGCATATCCCGACCGGTGTTGTCGTAACCTGTCAGAATGAGCGTTCACAGCATAAAAACCGCGAAACAGCTATGAAAATGCTTAAATCCAAGCTGATAGAAATAGCGGAACGCGAGCAGAAAGAGAAGATTGAGGATTTAAAAGGCGTTCAGCTTGAAATCGGATGGGGCAGCCAGATACGGTCTTATGTATTCCATCCGTATACAATGGTAAAGGATCACAGAACCAATTATGAAATCGGAAATATCAATGCGGTCATGGACGGAGATATTGACGGATTCATCAATGCTTATCTTGTTGCAAAATCGCGGGGAGAACTTTAAATATACGAGGGCCTAACGCAACATGGTTCGGACTCCTGTGCCTGACCTGTTGTGTCCTTGCATTAAATGACGGCACTTTGTGCCTTTTTGAAGGAGTATAGAATGTTTGAAAAATTATCGTTTATAGAAAAACAATATGAGGAGCTGGCACAAAGAATCAGCGATCCTGAGGTTATTGCCGACCAGGACACATGGCGCAAGCTTTGCAAGGAGCACTCCGACATGACGCCGATTGTTGAAAAATACAGAGAATATAAGGCAAATAAAGAAACAATAGAAGACGCAAAAGCCATGATGGATGATCCGGAAACAGATAAGGATTTTAAAGAAATGCTTGTTGAGGAATCCAAACAGGCTAAGGAAAATATAGAAAAAATAGAGGAAGAACTAAAAATTTTGCTTTTGCCTAAGGATCCGAATGATGACAAAAATGTTATAGTGGAAATCCGAGGCGGCGCCGGCGGAGATGAAGCGGCTCTGTTTGCCGGTGATTTATTCCGTATGTCTTAAATTTGAAAGCGGTGTACACAGAGTACAGCGTGTGCCTGAAACAGAATCCGGCGGCAGAATCCATACATCAACCGTTACGGTTGCCGTTTTGCCGGAGGTTGACGACGTTGAGGTGGAAATCAATCCGGAGGATTTGCAGATAGACACGTATCGTTCAAGCGGAGCGGGAGGGCAGCATGTCAACAAGACAGAATCCGCAATCAGAATAACGCATATTCCGACAGGTATTGTTGTTGCGTGTCAGGACGAGCGTTCACAGCATAAAAACCGCGAGGCAGCTATGAAAATGCTGCGTTCAAGGCTTTATGATAAAATGGAGCAGGAAAGAAGTGCGTCTATTGCCGCAGACAGAAAGAGCCAGGTCGGCACAGGCGACAGAAGTGAGAGAATCCGTACCTATAATTTTCCGCAGGGGCGTATGACGGATCACAGAATCGGTCTTACGCTGTATAAGCTGGAACAGATTATGAACGGTGATCTTGACGAGATAATAGACGCTCTGATTACAACCGACCAGAGCGAAAAGCTAAAGGCGCAGGCAGAAAGCCTGTAGATAATAAATATGACGGAAAGGGGCGGCAGGCATGGACAGAAAAACAACAAAGTATCTGACTGATGACGATGCAGATTTGCAGCTTGCAGCCGAAATTCTCCGAAATGGCGGAACGGTAATATTCCCGACCGAAACCGTTTACGGATTGGGGGCAAACGCTCTTGATCCGAACGCAGCGGCTAAGATTTTTAAGGCAAAGGGCAGACCGTCTGATAATCCGCTTATTGTCCATATATCAAAAATGGAGGATTTGAAAAATATAGCAGCTGAAGTTCCGGAAAGCGCAAAAAAGCTGATGGACAAGTTCTGGCCCGGACCTTTGACGCTGATATTTAAAAAGAAAGACAGAATTCCGTCTGCTGTGACGGGCGGACTTGACACCGTTGCGGTCAGAATGCCGCAAAACAGAATTGCGCGGGCGCTGATAGAAAAAGCAGGTTTACCGATTGCCGCGCCGAGCGCAAATCTTTCCGGCAAGCCGAGTCCGACAATTATAGCTCATGTAAAAGAGGATATGGATGGCAGAGTTGACGCAGTAATTGACGGCGGTGATTGTGAGGTTGGACTTGAATCGGCGGTTTTGGACGTAAGCGTGCAGCAGCCTGTTTTGTACCGCCCCGGCAGAATTACGGCAGAGGACATAGAAAGCGTAATCGGTGAGATAAAGACTGTGACAAAAGCGGCGGAGGGCGAAAAACCAAAGTCTCCGGGCCTTAAATACCGTCACTATGCGCCGAAAGCAGAGGTGCGTATTCTGCATGGCTCTGCAGAACAGGTAGGACGTTATGCCTCGGCACTGTGTGACAAGGATAAAACAGGAATGTTGGTGTTTGACGAATTTCCGCAGTTTGACGACAGACTTATAACATATTCGCTCGGAAGCAGAAGAAGTCCGGGTGATGCGGCACACCGCCTTTTTACGGCGCTGCGTGTTTTGGACAGTAAGGGTGTAAGTGTTATTCTTGCGCCGGAAATCCCGGATAACGGACTTTGGAGCGCTGTCAAAAATCGTTTGTACCGTGCAGCTGCGGATACAATAATTGATTTGACAAAAAGTGTTAAAAGTGTACTGTTTGTCTGTACCGGAAACACTTGCCGCAGTCCTATGGCAGAGGGACTGATGAAAAATCTTGACATCGGCGGAATTAAAGCTTCATCAGCCGGAATAGCAGCGGCAGAGGGGGCGCCGGCATCACAAAACGCCGTGTTTGCGATGCAAGAGAAAAATATAGATATAAGTGGTCACAGAGCAAGACAGATAACGCGTAAAATGATAGATGATTCGGATTTGGTGCTCACTATGACCGAAGGGCATAAGAATATGCTTATACATATAATGCCAGATGCTGCCGATAAGATTAAAACTCTTGCGGAGTGGGCGGATTCGGATATGGATATAAGTGATCCGTACGGCGGAGATTTGGAGCGTTATCGTCTTTGCCGTAATCAGATAGAAAAATTACTGCTGAAGGGCAGGGAAAAACTGAATTGATTTGCGTGCGTACTTTAAGTGAGGGTGATATAGACGTCGTGTGGGAGCTGGAGCAGATATGCTTTCCGGATGATCCGTGGAGCAGAAGCATGTTTGAAAGCGAGCTTGACAATTCTTTGTCGGTATTTTTGACGGCATTTGATGAAAAAACGGGCGAGCTTGCTGCTTACGGCGGAATGTGGCTGATGTATGATTCGGGTAATATAACCAATATAGCTGTAAGACCAAGCTATCGCAGAGAGGGTATCGGCAGAAGAATACTGCGGCTGCTTGAGAAGATTTGCCGCGAACGCGGTATGGAGGAAATTACACTTGAGGTAAGAAGCAAAAATGAAGCTGCCCAATGTCTTTATTCCTCAGAGGAATTTGAGATATGCGGCTTGAGAAAGGGCTATTACCGTAATCATGAGGATGCGGTGATTATGACAAAAAAATTGAAGGGATAATGTGTTATGCGTATTTTGGCTATTGAAAGTTCTTGTGACGAAACCGCCGCCGCGGTTGTGGAGGACGGAACAAGAGTTTTATCAAATGTAATCAATACTCAGATAGAGCTGCATAAGCTTTACGGCGGTGTTGTGCCGGAAATCGCATCACGCAAGCATATAGAGAACATATCTGCTGTTGTTGATAAGGCAGTGTCGGATTGCGGTATGGAGCTTAATGACATTGACGTGGTTGCGGTAACGTACGGTCCGGGACTTGTCGGAGCATTGCTGGTTGGTGTTTCCACTGCAAAGGGTATTGCATATGCGTTAAAAAAACCGTTGATACCGGTACATCATATCAAGGGGCATATCTGCGCCAACTATATTGAAAACCCAAGCTTTAAGCCCCCGTTTGTGTGTCTTGTCGCATCGGGAGGCCACAGCCATATCGTATTGGTAAAAAGCTATACGGAATATGAGGTTCTTGCGCGGACTCATGATGATGCGGCAGGGGAGGCATTTGATAAGGTTTCGCGCGTTTTGGGATATGGTTATCCCGGCGGGCCTGCCATACAGCGTGCCGCTGCGGAGGGAAATCCGCAGGCGATAAGGTTTCCGCGTGTAAGCATGGGTGAAAACGGTTTTGACTTCAGCTTCAGCGGAGTTAAAACAGCTGTGCTTAATTACATACACAATGCGGAGCAAAAAAATTTGGAAATAAATAAAGCGGATGTTGCTGCGTCTTTCCAGGAGGCAATAATTGACGTGCTGTCAGAGCATTTGATAAGCTGTGCCGAAAAGTACGGCGCAGGACAGGTGGCGCTTGCCGGAGGTGTTGCTGCCAACCGTCCTTTGAGAGAGAGAATTGCGGCAAAGGCAGAAAAGCACGGAATGTTATTTCAGTTCCCCAAAATAGCTTTGTGTACGGATAATGCTGCTATGATAGGCTGTGCCGCATACTATGAATACCAAAACGGTGCATTGGCTGATATGACGCTTAATGCTGTGCCTAATTTGCCGTTATAGGAGGATTTAAAATGATTCTACCGATACTTTTAAACCGTACAAAGCTTTTGCCGATTTATGTTGTCGGAATAGGCTCTCATAAAAGTCAGGATGAGATAATACGCAGATGCGGCTTTCAGGAATATCAGGTTTTGTATTGTACGCACGGCAAGGGTATATTGCAGATTGAAAATAAAGAATATGAAATCAGAAGCGGTGATGCGTTTTTCTTCCGTCCCGATATACCGCACAGGTATTATCCGACAGAAGAACCGTGGAGTACAAAATGGATTGTGTTTGACGGAAGTGCGGCAGAAAGTATACTGGATTATATGGGACTTGGCAAAAGCGAGGTCTTTGCGCTTTACCGTCCGGATGATTTTGACGTCCAGGTAAACACAATATCGGATATGTTTTGGTGCGACGATCCCGATAAAGAGATAAAGACCTCAATGCTTATGTATAAGCTTTTGATAAAAATGAATGAGTGCATGAACCACACCTCCAGAGCCGGAGGCATGACAAGGTGTGAAAAGTATGAAAAGCTGAATCCCGTAATAGAGCTTATGCAGGCGAGCTATAAGGATGATTTAAGTCTTGAAAGAATGGCTGATACCATTGGCGTTACAACAAATCATTTGTGCAGGCTTTTTCAGCAGGTTTATGACACGACACCAATGAAGTATCTGAATCATATGAGATTAAATATTGCAAAGCAATATCTTTCTACAAAAAATATGCTGATAAAGGATGTTGCAAGAGAGGTCGGATTTAACGATCCGAGTTATTTCTGCGCCGTGTTTAAGAAGGCAGAAGGGCAAACGCCAGAGGATTTCAGACGTATAAATGCATTTTAGTTATATAACCATTCCGCCGTTGGGACTGATTACCTGACCTGTGATATAGCTGCCGGATTCAGTAAGGAATTTTATGACCTCGGCAACCTCGGCAGCAGTGCCTATGCGGCAGAGCGGAATTTCATCTTTAAGTGTATCAAGGGCGTCGGAGGAAAGATTTGAGTTCATATCGGTGTCGATAACACCGGGGGCAATGCAGTTGACACGGATTCCGGAGGGACCGGTTTCTTTGGCAAGGGCCTTTGTCATACCGATAAGACCTGCTTTGGCGGCGGAATAAGCAACCTCGCATGAGGCGCCTGTTATTCCCCACATAGAGGATATATTTATTATGCATCCGCTTTTTTGGTGTATCATGTGCGGCAGAACGTTTTTTATACAATAAAACGCACCGCTCAAATTGGTGTTAATAATGTTGTGCCAATCCTCATCGGAAAGCGCGTCAAAAACAGAAAATGAGGCGATTCCGGCATTGTTGATAAGTACGTCAATGCCGCCGCATAACGAGTTTATATAAGAAACCATATTTTTTACCTGAACGGAATCGGAAACATCTGCCTGTACGGCTGTTCCGCCGATTTCCGAAGCAAGGGCTTCGGCTTTTTCACGGTTGGTTTTATAGTTGACAAAGATTTTGTTTCCGTTATCGGAAAGCGCGCGTGCAGCGGCTGCGCCTATTCCGCGTGATGCACCGGTAATAAGTATGTTCTTCATTATAATCAAACCTTTCTTTCATTGCAGTATAGCATATATCCATATACAAAGCAAGATAAATTTGATAAGGGGGCTGTGCCGAATGTCGGTCAACTGGACAAAAGAACAGCTTGAAGCTATAAATACAGAGGGCAGCAATATTCTTGTTGCCGCAGCTGCCGGAAGCGGAAAAACGGCGGTGCTTGTTGAAAGAATAATAAGAAAAATATGCGATAAAGAAAAGCCTATTCCTGTGGACAGGCTTTTGGTGCTTACATATACAGAGGCAGCGGCGGCAGAAATGCGCAGAAAGGTTGAGGATGCAATATATTCAAGGATGAAGTCGGAGCCTGACAATAAATGGCTGCATGACCAGAGTGTTCTGATACATTCCGCAAATATATCCACGGTACATGCTTTCTGTAAGGATATGCTGCAGAATAATATACACGACACAGATTTGCCTGCCGAATTTACCCTTATAGACAGTACGGAAAATGAAATATTAAGAAATAAGGCTCTGGATGCGGTTCTGGAATCATACTATGGCAGAATTGAGAAGAAAACAGGCTTTCGTGATTTGACCGTCGGCTACGGCGGTGTAAAATCGGATGACAGCCTGAGAAGCACCGTGCTGAATCTTCATTCATTTGTGCGTACGCTTGCATATCCCGAAAAGTGGCTTAAAGAGGCTGCAAATTCATACAGAATGGTAAAAAGCTCGCAAAGTTTGGGCGGCACGGTCTGGGAACAGGTTTTGAAAAACGCCTGCCGTGATTTGGCGCATGATGTGCTTGAGGGATATAAAATAATCCGCAATACTGTTGAAAATGAAGTGATGTCGGATCATCCGTATTTCAAGTATTTCGGCGAGCTTCCCGGACGCTTTGCCGAGGCATTTGAGAGAGTTTTATCCGGTACGGCATCTGTCAATGAGATTATAGAGTGTAATTCTGCGTTTAAAAAAGGTCAGGCACGGGGCAAAAAGGATTTGGAACCGGAACTTGCAGACAGAATAGAAAAAATGCGAGAAGAACTTGTAAATAAACCGCTTAAAGAATTAAAACTTTTGCTTGGCGCGGCAGATGACGATAAGGTGATAAGAATAATCGGATGTATGCCGCGTGTTTGTGCATTAAAACAGCTTGTACGTCAGACGGAGCGTTTGCATAAATCTATGAAACGGGAAAAAGGTGCGCTTGACTTCGGAGATTTGGAGCATGAAATGATAAAGCTGATTTCCGAAAGGGACGGCAGACCGACCGCCGTTGCCGAAAAGCTGAGGCAGCGCTTTGATGAAATACTGGTGGATGAATATCAGGATACGAATAATATTCAGGATACAATTTTCAGATTATTGTCAAGAGATGAGAAAAACATCTTTATGGTCGGCGATTTAAAGCAGTGTATATACAAGTTCAGGAATGCCGCACCTGATATATTTGCAAAAAAGTATGAGGCATATTGCCGTGGTGAGGGCGGAATATGTATACGGCTATTTAAAAACTTCCGCAGCAGGCGCGAGGGTATAGATTTTGCGAACAGTATTTGTGATTCGATAATGACAAAACGGCTGGGCGGACTTGATGATAGAAAAGAAGAATATTTAATACATGGGG